>JBIODP010000192.1:0-5111 GCA_044445195.1 Burkholderiales bacterium
CAAGGCGACTGCCAATTGCACGGGCAGCGTGGTCGCCTTGGGGCTGTCGACCTTGGCGCCAAACGTCAACTGATCGAGCACGAGGCGGTTTTGCGCGGTAAGCTTGCGCTGCTCGACCTGGTAGGCGACTTCGAACGACAGTTTACCTTTTTCAATGCCATATCCGAGATAGCGTCTGGAATAAGGCGATAACGGCGCCAGCTCCATGCCGTTGACGTTGGCCTTGAGGTCGAGCGACAATTCGCTCTTGAGCGGATTGATTGAGCCGGCGATCAGCAAGGGCGCATCATTGACCTGCCCGTGCAAATCGACACCGGCGCGGCTGTTCGGATCGGACGACAAGCCGCTTACCGAACCATGCAGATTCATCAGGTTGGCTGTGTAATGCGGCTGGATGAAATTATCGGTATAGCGCACGCGGCCGTTTTGCAAAATGAGCTTGCCGATCTTGATCGGAAGCGGCGCTTTAGCGGCAGACGGCATTGCGGCGGGTGCGCTCGCCACCGGCGTTGTCGCTGCGTTCGACGCTTGCACGGCGCCGGACGTGGCCGGCGCCGTCAGGCTCTTGCCCGCGTTTTGATCGGTGCGCGCTATATCTTGCAGATTGATGTGGCCGCTCGGGTCGAGTATCACACGACCGAAGAAATCGACCAGCGTAACCTTGTCGATCGCCACATTCAACGGAGCGAGCCTGAGGTCGATTCCACTCAGCGCCAGCGCCCGCCAGCGCAGAAAATCGTCGCCGCTGATTTTGTCGACGGTCGCAACATTGCCCAGCGTGACATCGCCCTTGAAACCGCCATGCATGGCGCCGGAAGCATAATCGAGTTTGACGCGGCCCTTGGTGGAAAGGTTCGCGCTATTGAACAGCAAATTCACTTTGTCGGTCACATAGGGTTGCAAGCCAAGCAGGTCCAGGCTCTTGGCGTCGAGCGCAACGTCGACCTGCAGGGGATTGAACCCCAGCTTGCCGCCGAGCGCCAATTGTCCACGGTCGATGGCAGATTTCAAGTCGATCTGCGCCATCGTCCCGGGCGCGTTCGACCAATTGGCCACGCTCAGGCTCAAGGGGCCAATCAGAGCGACGACGGGCTTTGCCTTGCTGTCGTCTTCCAGGCGCGCACGCCAGTTATCGATGCCGAATTTCTCCACCTTGACGGCGAATGCGGGCGCGTCTTTTGCTCCGCCAGCCGGCGCCGCTGCGGTGCGCCCCTTGCCGCCGCTTGCGCCGCCTTGCGCAGAGGGCTTTGCCTTGGCCGACGTCGCATGACCGATCTTGAACAGGATGTCGGCGCTGTTTGACGCGATCTCTGCGACTGTCAGATCGTGCTTCGAAAGATCAAGCACGGCCTGGTGCGCTTGCAGGTTGAATTTATCCAGGTTCGCGTGGACCGCGCCGGCGGCCGCATCGTCAGCGTAATGCAGGGATGCGTTGCCAAGCGCAAATTCGCTCAGCGCCACTTGCCATTTCAGCGCCGCGCCATGGTCTGCGCCGGTCGATGGCCCGGCGGCCTTGGTGGCACTCGCGCGTTCACCAGGTTCGCCGGATTGGCCGGTGTCGAACAGGCGTTGCAGATTCAGCCTTCCGCCGCGTTCGCGCACCAGATCGGCGCTGAATCCGTCCAACGCCACCCGTGCAATATTAATGCGCTCACCGAGCACGTCCGATTTACCGAGCACGACATCGAACGATGGCAGGCTGATGACCTGCTTGCCGTTCAGGTCGGCAATGTGCAGCGATTTAAGGCTCGCGTTGCCGTCGATCAGCAGCGCCGGCGCATGCTCCTTCGCCTGGCGGAAATCCGCGTTAAGCGCAAGGTTCAACCGTGCGCCCGCCATTTTGAAATGCGGCTCGAACGGCAGGTATCCGAGGTAGCGTGTCAGGTCGACGTCGGCCAGTTTTAACTCAAGCGTTGCTTCGCGCGGTTCGGCAAAGGGACGTGCCCTGGCCGCAAAATGCAGTGGCGCGCCATCGACTTTTGCATCCAGCAACGGCAGGACGAAGACTTCCGCCTGCGACGGCAGCGAGGAAACGAATGGCACACCCACTTTCAATTGACTGATCACATGGGTCTGCCCGCGCGGTTTATCCTCGAACTCGATGCGCCCGCCGTCAAGTTGTATGTTGTACACGGAAAAGCGCGCCGTCGCGCGGTCGTGCCGGGGCGGCTGTTGCGCCATGGCCCCCGTGATGTCGTCAAAGTTAAAATGACCTGCATCGAGACGGACGATACGTACGCTCGGGTTGCTCAGCCGCACTTCTTGCACCACAAGCGCCCCATGCAGCAGCGATTGCGCAGACACCTTGATCGTCAAGAAATCGAATCCCGCGAACATGCTGTTGCCCTGCGCCTCCATCAGCTTCACGCCACGCAACGTCGCGAGCAAGGTAAAAGGGTTGATTTCCACTTTTTCGATGCTCAAGTTGCGGTGCAGCTTTTCCGCAGCAATTTTCGGCGCTTCGAACTGGATGATGCGGGGCAGCGCATAAAAACCGAAGATGCCGTACAAAAACACGAAACAAAACAAACCGACCACCGTGTTGCGGATCGCAGTTTTGCGCCGGAGCGGGCGGTGGGCGGTTGTCATGGTCGGATCGATGCAGGTCTCGGATCGAGCAATGTTTAATATTAACGTCGATCAGGCGAGATTGCCAGAATTCTCGTGACCTATATTTCAATTAAGGAGTAGGGCATGCGATATAATCTCGCACTGTCATTGCCATCTCCTTGGCGATCCTCGGCCAACGCAACATGACGGCATGCATTGACACTACTTGTTTTTTTCCGATAATCGCAAACACTTCCCCAAAAATGAAAAATGCTCTGAAAATAATCGCTACATTGATCCTGCCTGCAAGTGTTGCGGCAGTTGTTACCGCATGCGGTGGTGGTGGCAGTTCAGCCGGCGCCGTTAGCCCAGCCCCTTCCACGCCGACGGTAGCGCAGTGTACGGCAACTCCGACCCTGGCGGGCTGTGCGACGGTATTACCGACGGTGGCGCAGTGCACTGCAACTCCAAGCACGGATGGTTGCACGGTAGTATTGCCAACCGCATTGCAAGTAATCGACACGCAAGTCGGCACTGGCAGCACCGCTGCTAACGGCAATACCCTCACGGTGAACTACACTGGCTGGCTATACAATGCGACCGCAACCAACTTTAAGGGCACCGAGTTTGACAGTTCACCCAGCGGTCAACCGTTCAGTTTTGTGCTGGGCGCCGGACAAGTGATTGCCGGTTGGGATCAAGGTTTGGTCGGGATGAAAGTCGGCGGCACCCGCACCCTGATCATTCCAAGTTCGTTAGCCTATGGCGCCAGCGGCAATGGTCCTATTCCCCCCAATGCAGTTTTAGTATTTAGCGTTCAATTGGTAAGCATTCAATAATCTGCCTGCGCTACAGGCAATACCCCCTAAGACGTTGATTTCTTAGGGGGGTTTAGGCAGTCTTGGTGCGATCTTGGCGTTAATCGCTACCGCGCCATCAAAATTTTCCCACAGGCGTATTTGAACATAGCTTCCCCGACGCTTCCTGGTATGACCGGAATCCATTGCGTTTCAGGGCTAGCGGTACCGCTAGACACGGCCTGGCCGTCTCCCTCGTTTCCAGAATAAAATACAGAGTAAAGTCGTCGCGTCTGTTTTCCTTGGCAATCGTATTCAGTCTGTGTTTTTCCAGACAGATACGCCTTGCCAACAAGACTATCGAACTGCGCCGTCTTGTAATCCGTCAGGTGCCATATCTTTACGCCGGTGTTCGTCTTGAGAATGGAGGACGGATCGGCATAGATAATAAAGACGTCGTTATTTCCAGCAATCGCTACCCATTCTGCAATCGCGCTACCACATACGCCAGCCAACAGCATTGCCAAAATCGCTTTACGCATTTGCCGCCTCCCTTGGTTGTATTGTTCGTACAGACCGTCATTACTTGTTCTTATTATTACTTTTTACCACTCTTTTAATTATTTGACAATAGCATCAAGTCGAAACATAAAAACCGCCTAAAGAACAAAAACCCGCGTCAGCGCTTGGCTTGAGGCGGGTTTCTGGACTTCTTTGAATCTTAAAAAACGCTGTTCGAGACGGGGATTCGAACCCCGGATAGGCTATTAATCACCGGCACCGACTTGCCTTGGCCAGCATTTCATTAACAGATTGCTCCAACTCTGCCGCCAGATCGCGGGAATCCTCCCAGGCGCGTAGCGCTTTATCGCCCATAGGCTTTTCAATTGCATTTTTCAACTCCTTTCGACCTGGACTGAAAAATCGGAACCGAAATGCGGTTTCTCGGTTGGCCTTGAACGACATAGCTACACCGAGACCAACTCGACCTTTAGCTTCTTGCCCAATACCGTGGCAGCACTCGCCAGCGTAGACAGCGTGAGGCTGGTATCTGCCCCATCCAAGAGGCGATTTAGCGATGCGCGGCTGGTGTGCATCTTTTGCGCCATTGCAGTCTTGTTCAACTTCTTGGCCTTCATTCCCTGCTCGATCTGCCAGGCAATGACGCGCTTGACCGCTACCGCCGTGACTTCATCCAAAATGGCTTCCTCTGCAAGGAAGTCATCAAAGTTACTACCGACGTGTTTCTTATTCATAATTCGCTCCGCAGTTTTTTCAGCCGGTTCATGGCTGTTTGTAAATCCGTGGCCGGTGTCGCTGGAGACTTTTTGACGAAGCCATGCAGTAACATCATTTGTTGCTCTTCCACTGTGAACAGAATTCGCGCAATCTTGTTTTCAAGAGTGACGCGCACTTCCCATAGGTCCTTTTTCATCTTCCGCACCAATGGCATCCCCAGCGGCCAGCCGTATTGAACGGTTTTTATATCTTCGCCAATGGCCTTGCGCTCCGAAGCTGTCAAGCCTCTTAGCCACTCCCGCACCGGCTCTGTTCCGGCATCGCTTTTGAAAAAAATGATTTTCAGGGTTGGTTCATTCATGCAATATAGTATCTTTTTTGGTACTTCAACGCAAGGGGATTAATAACTTCACGCAGGATCACCTGGCATCGCGGACTTGTTCAAAGCCACATGGCAATCTGCAAAACTGCTACGAGATCAAGTTGCTGAAATAAAGCTAGGCTTGTCCTTCTGGCGGTCTTGAC
>JBIODP010000193.1:0-5105 GCA_044445195.1 Burkholderiales bacterium
CAGGCGGCTAAAAAATGGACCATGCCAATTCAAAACTGGCGATTGGCGTTAAATCGATTTATGATTGAATTTGGTGAGCGTATTCAAAAACACGCCCACTGATGAGTTCCGTGGCATTTACACAGAATTTAGGACAGGCTCGGATCCCGCGGCGTGTGGCAACATACTTCGCCGGTTTCATCGTCAAATCGAACTTGACAGTTTTTCACCAGCGCCGCGCGCAACCGCTGACGTGCGCGCAATAATCGCGACTTGACCGCTGATAGCGATAGATTTCTGGTCTTGGCGTAGTCCACCTGTTTAATACCCTGAAGATCACATTGTTCGATAATGTCGCGGTCATCCGGTGCAAGTTCCGCCAAATTTCGGCGCAGGCAGTTATCGAGCTCGTCAACTGGCGCGCGCGCCTCTACCTGCGACGCGATGTCCTCCGGAAGCTCGACATGTGGCTTTTGCATCCGTACGCGATCGACAAGCAGATTTCGTGCTACCGTAAATAACCAGGCACGCGGTTGCGTTATTCGGCAGAAACCTTCACCTTGACGCATCGCCTTCAGAAATACATCCTGCAAAATATCTTCGGAAGCATTTAAGTCACCTAACTGGCGGATCAAATAATTGCAAAGTTCATTCTCGTGAGCATACCAGGCGGACAGAACGCAATTAAAAGCTTTCATGTCATGATCAATTTCTCCGTTCATACGTCCGTCGCGCCATATTCGAATTCGATTCTCCCCTGGCGGGCAACGAGAATTTCGCCCTCGACAAACGGTACCGCCAATATACCGCCACCAGCACCGGTCAGCGCCAGGATAATACCGATTATCAATCCCAGGCTAAAACTGATTAACATTGTTTTCCAATGGGCATCCTATGACAGCATCCATCATGATGCACCTGTAACGGCATCAATTGCCGCACCACCATGAATGCATTCATGAAGGGAAGGTTTTTTTGGCCTGCACCACATGTTTGCCTCAAGCTACGGATCCGTTCGACTGCCCCGGTCGATTCTGTGCTTCGCCTATTTCACTTGAGAAAACTCTTCGTATGCTGCCAATGCATTGGCAGAGTACATCAAGGAGGGGCCTCCTCCCATGTATACAGCCATACCCAACGCCTCTTCAAGCTCAGCTTTGGTTACGCCAAGTTTGACAAGCGCTTGCACGTGGAAACCAATGCAGGCGTCGCAGTGAGCAGCAACGCCCAATGCCAGCGCAATCAATTCCTTGGTTTTTTTGCCGAGTGCGCCTTCGCGCGAGGCGTTGCGCGCCAAGTCGCTAAACCCCTTCATGACATCGGGAATGTCGGTTCGCAACGTGGCGAGGTTCTTGGAGACGGACTGCGTGAGTTCAATATAGCTGATCGGACCCGTGCTCATCATTCACTTTCCAAAAATTGCAGCGTAATGCGTTTCATTTTTTGACTTGGCACGTGCTCAATCCGAATGGCAGATAGGCCGGGCAAAAGCGAAACACACCAGTGGCTAAAGGAATGATTCCCAACCAACCCCAGATACCAATTGCGCCCGACAGCGTCGCCGCAATCAACCCCAGGCCGACTAGAATACGAATTACCCGATCAATAGTTCCTACATTTGCTTTCATGGTCTTTTCTCCTTGTTCATTTCAAAATCGTTCTAAAATGTCTTGAAATCGGCGCGCATCAGATTTCTTGCTCTCACCGTTTCTGAGGCGCGCATTAATTTCCGCGTCTCGGCTTATTTGTCGCTTGAAAAAACACCTGTTGCTCGCGCGCGGTTTGTTCAAACTGGCGGGCAATGCTACCGCAGACCAAATCGCACAGCGCATAGACCGATTCATCGGCAAATTGGTAATACGCGCTGGTGCCACGCGAATCGCGCGACACGAGGCCATGCTGGCTCAGAACCGCCAAGTGGCGTGAAATATTTGCAGAGGTACAAGCGCATGCCTGAGCCAGCTCGCCGACATTGCGCTCACCATGTCGCAGCAGACTCAGAATTTGCAGCCGTGTAGGTTCGGACAATGCCTGAAAGTAACCGGCAACCTGTTCAAGTGCTTCGATTGGCAAATCTTCCATATTGGGATTCATAGAGTAAATTCTGGTGTCATTGTGCCGTACTTTACCGTAATTGTACACCTACTTAGCTAATTGCGCACTTGCGTTTGTAATTGATTAGTTACATAATAGTCGAAAGAAAAGATGCATGCATCTTTTTTGCGATAAATTCAGTCATTTGCTCAAGGAGAAGCACAATGCGAAGTATTTCACGGTCAGGCATAGCATTGATCGCCTCCCTGCTGTCGGTGCCGTTTGCTCTGGCGGCGTCAAGCGAACTTGCCAGCGTTGCAGTACAGACCGGCGGCGGCTCGCCTTCTGCCAGCTTCGACGGCACGGTCGAAGCGGTGCGACAGACGGTCATCGCCGCGCAAGTGCCGGGCATTGTGGTTACACTCGCGGTCAAGGCCGGCGATACGGTCAGGGAGGGCCAAGTGCTGGCGCGTATCGATGCGCGCGAGGCGACGCAAAACAGCGTGGCAAGCCAGGCGCAGGTACAGGCGGCCCGCTCGTCGCTGGACGTTGCCACCAAAGATTACGAGCGTCAACGGCATCTGCTTGAAAAGGAATACATCAGCCAGGCGGCGTTCGAACGCGCCGAAGCCCAGTTTCACGCCACTTCGGCGCAACTGACCGCACAGATCGCACAGGCCGGCGCCGCCCATATCCAGTCGGATTTCTTTGTCATCAAAGCTCCCTATGCGGGCGTGATTGCCGACGTGCCAGTGGTTCAAGGCGACATGGCCATGCCTGGTAAACCGCTGCTGACGCTGTATGACCCGTCGGCGCTGCGTGTCACCGCTTCGGTGCCGCAAACTGCACTGTCGGGCTTCTACGCAGACCGCAAAGTCAAAATCGAACTGCCCGGCCTGCCCGCCGGGCAGCAGTGGCTCACCCGTCCGACCGCGCAGGTATTGCCGACGATTGACGCCGGCACACATTCGGCGCAAATGCGGGTCGATCTGCCGCCAGCAATCAAAAGCGTCGCGCCAGGCATGTTTGCGCGGGTATGGCTGCCCAACCCGGTCGCGACGACCGTCCATTTGTACGTGCCTGCAGCCGTCGTAGTGCGCCGCGCGGAAATGACCGGCTTATACGTGATCGATCCTGCTGGGCACCCGCTGTTGCGCCAAGTGCGTCTTGGGGAGACGCAAAACGGCGTGGTTGAAGTGCTCGCGGGTGTGGCATCCGGCGAACGCGTGGCGCTCGACCCCCAAGCTGCGGCAAAGGACAGGCGATGAGCGCAGCGCTGGGCATTTCTGGCCGCATCGCAGCCTTCTTCCAGACTGCACGCATCACGCCGCTGCTGGCGCTGGCTGCGTTGCTGCTCGGCGCCTTCGCCGTGATCGTCACACCACGCGAGGAAGAACCGCAAATCAATGTCACCATGGCGAATGTGCTGATTCCCTTTCCCGGCGCGTCCGCGCGGGATGTCGAGCAAATGGTTGCCACGCCAGCCGAACAGGTGCTGTCGCAGATCGCCGGGGTCGAGCATGTGATGTCGGTCTCGCAACCTGGCATAGCAGTGATGACGGTGCAGTTCAAGGTGGGTGTGCCCCGCACCGAAGCGCTAGTGCGTCTGTATGACACAGTCAATTCGAATGCCGACTGGCTACCCAAAGGGTTGGGAGTGCTCGATCCATTGATCAAGCCCAAGGGCATTGACGATGTGCCCATTGTCACACTGACGCTATACACCAGGAATCCCGCTACCGGCGCCTACGATCTGGAACGGGTTGCGCACAGCATCGAGACCGATCTGAAGCGCGTTCCCGGCACCCGCGAAGTCAATACCATCGGCGGGCCGGGGCGGGCGGTCATGGTCGAACTCGACCCAGCGCGCATGGCGGGTTCCGGGGTAACAGTGGCAGATTTGCGTAACGCACTGCAGTCGGCGAATGCCGGCTTACCGGTCGGCGAGTTATTGAGCGGCAACCGTTCGGTAGCGGTCGAATCGGGACCATTCCTAAAAGACGCGCGCGAAGTCGGCGAACTAGTGGTGGCGGTGCATGACGCCAAGCCGGTATTCCTGCAAGACGTCGCGATGGTCCAGGACGGCCCGATGCCGGCGGCCCGCTATGTATGGCATGGCATTGCCGGCAAGGATGGCGGCGAATTTCCGGCCGTTAGTATTGCAGTCACCAAAAAGCCGGGCGAAAACGCCATTGACGTCGCCGACGCCTTGATGCGACGCGTCGACGCGTTGAAAAACACGGTCATTCCGCCAGAGGTGACGGTGGCGGAAACGCGCAACTACGGCGCCACCGCGAACGACAAGGCAAAGAAACTGATCCAGAAGCTGCTGTTCGCCACGTTGTCGGTGGTGGTGCTGGTATTCATTACGCTCGGCCGGCGCGAGGCGGCCATTGTCGGCAGCGCCGTGATTCTGACTCTGACGGTCACTCTTTTTGCTTCGTGGGCGTGGGGATTTACGCTTAACAGGGTGTCGCTGTTTGCGTTGATTTTCTCCATCGGCATTCTGGTGGACGACGCCATCGTGGTGGTGGAAAACATCCATCGACACCTGCAATTATCTCCCGGCAAAACACTCACGGCGATCATTCCGCATGCGGTCGACGAAGTCGGCGGACCGACCATTCTGGCGACACTGACAGTGATCGCCGCGCTGTTGCCGATGGCTTTCGTGTCCGGTTTGATGGGGCCGTACATGAGCCCGATCCCGATCAATGCCAGCATGGGCATGCTGCTGTCGCTGGCGATTGCCTTTTCGATCACGCCGTGGCTGGCGCGCCTGTGGGTTAAGCCCGGTCACGCTAGCGACAACCAAGCGCCGCGCGGCTTGACGCGTTGGCTGGCACCATTTTTCGGACGCGTCTTCCGCCCGTTTCTGGACGACGCCCACGGCAAGCGCAATCGCCGCTTGCTTGGTCTGGCGGTTGCCGGCCTGATCGCGCTATCGGTATTGTTGCCGGTCGGCGGCCTGGTGTTGCTGAAGATGCTGCCGTTCGATAACAAATCCGAATTTCAAGTCATCGTCGACATGCCCGCCGGCACGCCGGTCGAGCAAAGCGCTGCCGTGCTGCATGAACTTGGCGCCTATCTAG
>JBIODP010000194.1:0-5071 GCA_044445195.1 Burkholderiales bacterium
ACTTCTTTCCAGTACGAAGCGTTCAGCCGCCAGGTAAGGAAAATCAGCACGCCCAGGAACAGCAACACCCACACGCCCAACTGGTGGCGGGTATGCTTTGACGGTTCGCTCATCCATTCCAGGTAACCGACCAGGTCGGCAACATTGGAATCGTACTCCACCTTGGAAAGCTTGCCCGGCGTGGCCAATACAAAGTGATCGAATTTATGCTCAACTTTGCCTTCCGCATCTTTTCCGTCGACATAGACCGCATCCTGCATGCCTTGCAATTCCCAAAACACGTGCGGCATGGCAACATTGGGATAAACCATGTTGTTCCAGCCGGTCGGACGACTGTCGTCCCGATAGAAACTGCGCAAGTAAGTATAGAGCCAATCCGGGCCGGGGCCGGCTTCGGAAGTCTTGGCGCGCGCAATCACCGACAAATCCGGTGGCGCCACGCCAAACCATTCCTTCGCATCCTTGGGATTGATCGCTACCGTCATCAGGTCACCCACCTTGTCGGTGGTAAACAGCAGGTTGCTTTTGATCTGCTCTTCGGTCAGGCCAATATCGCGCAAGCGGTTGTAACGCATCAACGATGCAGAGTGGCAGTTCAGGCAGTAATTGACAAACAACTTGGCGCCGTGTTGCAAAGCAGCCAGGTCGTTTGTGCGCTCCGGCGCATGATTGAGCGGAAACTCTTCGCCCGCCAGCGCAAGTGCCGGCGCCAACGTCAACACGGCAATCAGTTTTTTCAGCAAGTTCATTCTTTTATCCCTTTTGCTTAGTGCGCGTGAAATGTTACCCGAGTCGGCACAGGCTTGCAGGTTCCCATTGCACTCCACCAAGGCATCAACAGGAAGAAGCCGAGGTAGACGAAGGACCAAATCTGCGCTTCCAGCGTGCGCGCATCGGTCGGCGGCAGGGTGCCCAGATAGCCGAGCCGCAAAAATGCAATGGCGAAAACAATGTACAGAAGCTTGTGCCAGCTGGGGCGATACCGAATAGACTTGGCCGGCGACCGGTCCAGCCACGGCAACCCGCCCAGTATCACCACCGATACGCCCATCAGCACCACGCCGAAGAATTTGGCGTCAAGAATATTCAGCAAAACCAGCGCCACCGCGCCACCGGCCACAAACAGCACCTTGATGAAGCCGCTCAATTTGGTTTTAAATGCCACCAGGCCGACATAGGCAACGATAGACGCCATCAACGCGTACACAAACTGTGAAGTCGTTGCCCGCAGGATCGAGTAATAAGGCGTGAAATACCAGACTGGCGTAACGTGCGGCGGCCCTTTCAGCGAATTGGCTGGAACGAAGTTATTGGATTCGAGGAAGTAACCGCCCATTTCAGGCGCAAAGAAAACAATGGCGCAGAATACCAGCAGGAATACGCTCACGCCGAAAATATCATGCACCGTATAGTAAGGGTGCGAGGGAATCGAATCCAGCGGATGCCCATCTGCATCGAGGTAATCCTTGACTTCGATGCCGTCCGGGTTGCCCGAACCTACTTCATGCAAGGCGATCAAATGCGCCACCACCAGGCCCAGCAAGACCAGCGGAATGGCTATCACATGGAATGCAAAGAAACGATTCAGGGTGGCGTCCGACACCACGTAATCGCCGCGTATCCACAACGACAGATCCGGGCCGATGAATGGAATGGCGCCGAACATGTTCACAATCACCTGGGCGCCCCAATACGACAACTGCCCCCAAGGCAACAGATAGCCGAAAAACGCTTCCGCCATCAGGCACAGGAAAATCCCCATGCCGAACAGCCAGATCAACTCGCGCGGCTTGCGGTAAGAGCCGTACAACAGCCCGCGCGTCATGTGCAGATAAACGATAATAAAGAACGACGAAGCGCCGGTGGAGTGCATGTAGCGCACCAGCCAGCCCCAAGGCACGTCGCGCATGATGTACTCAACAGACCCAAATGCCAGGGTGGCATCGGGCTTGTAATGCATGGTCAGGAAAATACCGGTGACGATCTGGAGAACCAGCACAAGCATGGCCAGCGAACCGAAGATATACCAAAAATTTAAACTCTTCGGCGCGTAATATTGACCCCATTGGTCGTTCCATAGCTTGGATAGCGGAAAACGGGAGTCGACCCAATTCAGCGCTTTGGCTGACATCGGCGCATTGGCTGGAAGTTTCTTTTCAACGAACGCCATGATCAAGCCTCCCCTTTTTCGTCTTTGCCAATCAGGATTTTGGTGTCGGACAGGTACATGTGCGGCGGGATATCGAGGTTGTTCGGCGCCGGCTTGTTTTTGAAGACGCGGGCAGCCAGGTCGAAGGTGGAACCGTGGCATGGGCACAGGAAACCGCCCACCCAGTCATCCGGCAACGAAGGTTGAGCGCCGGATTCAAGTTTGGCCCCCGGCGAACAGCCCAGATGGCTGCAAATGCCGACTGCAACCAGAACATCCTTATGCTCTTCGCGGGAACGATGCTGGTTCTTGCAATATGCCGGCATCGGCATCTGATAAGTCTTTTCGGATTTCGGGTCGGCGACCTTGTCCTCGGTCTTGTTCAGACTTTGCATCATTTCAGGCGTGCGCTTAAGCACCCACACAGGCTTGCCGCGCCATTCGAAAATTTTCATTTCGCCCGGCTTCAAATCCGCAATATCCACTTCTATAGGCGCGCCGGCTGCTTTTGCCCGCTCGGACGGCTGAAACGTGCTTACCAACGCCCCTGCAGTAGCCAATCCTGCCACCCCGCCCGCCGCGCATGTTGCAACGAGCAAGCCACGTCGACCTGGATCGACCTGCTTTTCGATACTCATACCAACCCCAATCAGTCAAAGTCAAAATGTGAAACTTGCACAATACTTCTAGCAACCTTTGATTATATCGGAGCCAGCGCACGATTTAAAGTAAATACATGTGCCAAATGCAATTTTCCGGTATTTTTTCTTATTTAAAACGCCATTTTTTGCGCACTTGCAGCATATTTTCTGTTTTATCGACCAAAAATATGTCTTTCAAGCACAAACCGGAATCTGCAATTACACTACTTCCGAAAAGGCCGCAACGAAACCAGGTTGCGATTCCAATCAGGTGAAGGAGGGCGGTAAGATGGGCATGTTTTCGGATTTCAAGGCTTTTGCCATCAAGGGCAATGTGATCGACTTGGCGGTTGCCGTCATTATCGGCGGCGCTTTCAGCAAAATCGTCGATTCGCTGGTGCAGGACATTATCATGCCGGTAATCGGCAAAATCGTGGGCGGCCTGGATTTTTCGAATTATTACCTTGCGCTGAATCATCAAAATGCACAGCTTACGCTGGCGGAAGCGAAAAAAGCCGGCGCGGTCCTGGCCTATGGTAATTTCATCACCATCCTGCTCAATTTCCTGATCCTTGCGTTCATCATTTTTCAGATGGTCAGAATATTGAGCAGGATGAAGCGGCAGGAGCCTGCACCGGCGCCGGTGCCGGAAGCCACGCCGGAAGAGATACTCTTGTTGCGCGAAATCCGCGATACCCTGAAAAAATAACAGAACCAATAATAAACAGGCCGCCTCCCATTGAAATTTCAGCAATGATCCGCAAAACGGGTAATATATCCAGCATTGTTGCCGCACTTTTTGCACGACCATTTTCTTTATGGCGCCCTGATTGATTTCAGCTTATCTATGCAACGTCTTTGGTTATTATTTGCGCAAACCGTCACGGTCGGTTTAGCACTCTGGTTCATTGTAACGACCCTGCAGCCCGAGTGGGTGGGGGGAGGCCTGCGCCACATTCGCGCCGGCACGCCTGCGTTATCCTTGCTGGAAGCACCCGGCAGCAGCACGCCCGGACAAGGATCGTATCGCGATGCCGCTAAACGGGCAATGCCTTCGGTAGTCAATCTTTTCACCACCAAGGAAGCAAAGCAATCGAACGACCCGTTCAAGGACGACCCGCTCTTCAAAAAATTCTTTGGCGACCGCTTCGGCGATCAGGATGAAAAACAATTCAGCCTCGGGTCAGGCGTCATCATCAGCCCGCAAGGCTTCATCCTGACGAATAACCATGTGGTGGAAGCCGCCGATGAAATTGAAGTCGCGCTGGCGGATGGCCGCAAACTGAACGCCAAGGTAGTCGGCACCGACCCGGAAACCGACTTGGCAGTGGTCAAGGTCAACCTGCAAAACCTGCCCGCCATTACACTCGGCCATTCGGAAAAAGCGCAGGTCGGCGACGTGGTGCTGGCGATCGGCAATCCCTTCGGCGTAGGCGAGACGGTTACCATGGGCATCGTCTCGGCGCTTGGCCGCAACCACCTGGGCATCAATACATTTGAAAATTTCATCCAGACCGACGCCGCGATCAATCCGGGCAATTCGGGCGGCGCCTTGATCGACACCAACGGCAATCTGCTGGGCATCAATACGGCGATCTATTCGCGTACCGGCGGCTCGCTCGGCATCGGTTTCGCGATTCCGGTCAATACCGTCAAAACAGTGATGGAGTCCATTATCAACAATGGCCAGGTAGTGCGCGGCTACATTGGCGTCGAACCGCAGGATATTACGCCCGAGCTGGCTGAAAGCTTTGGCTTGCACACCAAAACCGGCGCCATTATCGCCGGGGTGGTAAAAGGCGGCCCGGCGGACAAGGCCGGCATCAAGCCGGGCGACATACTGATCGCCGTCGAAGGCAAAGCTGTCGGCGACATGACTGACATGCTCAATTTGATTGCCCAATTGACGCCGGGCGAGATGGCAAAATTAACGGTGCTGCGCAAGACCAGGCAAACTGTCGTCGACGTGACGATCGGCAAGCGACCGCGAATCAAGCGCGAAGAAGAGGATATCGAAGAACGTTAGACGCGCCCCCGCGCTCCTCCCACGCAATTTTCCGCAATCTCTTGAATAATTATGGCGTCGGCTCTTCCGGCGCCTGCGTCATTTTTACAAACAGCGGCGCCACCAGCAAGCCGAGTTCGAACAATAGGCACAGCGGCACCGCCAGCAGCAACATGCTCACCGCATCCGGCGGCGTGATGATGGCGGCGACGACAAAGGCGCCGACAATCACATACGGGCGGAATTGCCTTAACTTCCCGACCGACACCCATCCCA
>JBIODP010000195.1:0-5068 GCA_044445195.1 Burkholderiales bacterium
GCATTCTTCCGCATGGCCGACGTGATTCGCATTACTGCGTTAAGCCGTGCCACCTTGTACCGACGCATTGCAGAAGGGAAATTCCCGCCACCCGTTCACCTCGGGGGACGGGCATGCGGCTGGACGCCGACAGCGCTCCAAGCCTGGGTCGATGATCCGGCAGGCTATTCTATCGCGATTGCCGCATCCCAACCCGTGACCGACTGAAATTGGCTGACCGCCCAAGTGTCCAGCCTCATACCCCAATTTGCACACGATTGCGATGTGAGATGGGATAATGCCACACATAGCGTTACAACCGTTGCCTCAAAGACTCACGGGCATCGTTGCGCTGAGAAAATCGTGGTACGTATCTGTAGCAGTCGGCCTGCGTCACGCAATCCGGACCCCACTCGATAAGCCGTGTTTCAGGTCAAATTCATTTGGGGGTATGTGTGGGGGTACTATCAAAGTTTAATAAAATTAAATTCAATAAAATCAATTACTTACATCAATAATGAAAATTGCCACCTGGAACGTCAATTCGCTGAAAGTTCGCCTGCCCCATGTGCTGCGTTGGCTGGCAGAGAACCCTGTGGATGTGCTGTGCCTGCAGGAAACAAAAACCGTTGACGACAAATTCCCGGCGGCCGAGATTGAAGCGGCCGGATATCGCGCAATATTCTCGGGCCAAAAAACGTATAACGGCGTTGCCATCCTGTCCAGGCATCCGATGACGGACGTGGTCAGGAACAATCCGCAATACGAGGATGAACAGCAACGCATCATTACGGCAACGATCGAAGGCATGCGCATAATTTGCGCTTATGTGCCTAACGGCCAAGCCATCGATTCAGACAAGTATCAATATAAATTGAAGTGGCTGGACGCATTTCAGCGCTGGCTAAAGGAAGAATGTGCAGCCCACGCGAATCTGGCATTGCTGGGCGATTACAATATTGCTCCGGAGGATCGCGACGTGCATGATCCGACTGCATGGCAAGGGCAAGTCCTCGTATCGGAAGCGGAGCGCGCGGCGTTTCAGCGCTTAGGCGATTTGAATCTGAAAGATGCATTCCGCCTGTTCGAGCAGGCCGATAAGCAGTTCAGTTGGTGGGATTACCGGCAGTTGGCCTTCCGCCGCAATATGGGCTTGCGCATCGACCATATTTTGCTGTCGGCGCCACTGGCTGCGCGCTGCAGCGCATGCGTGATCGACAAACTGCCGCGCAAGTGGGAACAACCATCCGATCACACGCCGGTGATCGCAACCATCGACTGATTCAATGACGGATTATTGCGTTACTCCTATTTCCGTGCCTCGGCGCTAGCCACAATGGGTTGCAACGCCGGTATCAAGGACTTCAGCAATTGCACGGTCAACGCACTGGTGAATACATAGTCTGCCGCGTAAGGTTCATGCACATAGGCTGTCGCGGTGCCGAAAAACCGGTCGCCGATCAAAAATACGAAGGTGGCCGACCGGTTTACCGCCCGCGAATCGATCAATTTTCCGCCCGGCGCATAGGTTTCAAAACGCTGATCGCCGGTTCCGGTTTTTCCGCCGATTTCAATCGCAGCGCCATCCTGTTGCGTAAATCCATTCTGCAGGCGGACGCCCGTTCCGCCTTGCACCACATCGATCAGCGAACGTCGCACCAATTCTGTCAATTCCTCCGGCAATACCCGCTTTCCGGCGACCGGACGATTAACGAAATGGGTCTCGTAGGGAGTGCCTTGCGCAAACTGCATGCTTTGCAATTTCTTGACTGGCATGAGCATGCCTTTATTGACAATAATCCCCATCAACTCCGCCAGCGAAGCAGGGCGGTCCCCGGATGCCCCCAATGCAGTGGCGTAAGAAGGCGTCAAGGCTTCAAACGGGTACCCTACCCGACGCCAGTCGATGGCAATCTCCTGAAAGGCTTCCAGTTCCAGCATTTGATGAATGCGTGATTCCTGGGTCTGCCTGTTGTGCGTCTTGAATAGCCACGCGTAGACCTCCTGACGCTGGTCGTGGCTGGCTCCTATCGCTTGCCCCAGCGTCGCTTTAGGGTTTTGCCGCAGATAACCGACCAGCCATAACTCCAGCGGATGAATGCCGGCCAGATAACCGCGATCGGTCAATGAGAATTTTTCAGGGCCGAATTTGCCGTATAACGTTTGCAGGGTTTGCTCGTCTAACTCCGCGCCCGGCAATTGCTCGCGCATAAAAACGATGAAATGCTTGAAATCCGCATCAGGCTGCAGACTGCGGAACAATATGGCCAGCCGCTTCGGCCGCGCGTGCATGCCGTCAATCAACATTTGCTCGGCCTCGTCGCCGGTTTTCCCCGCATATTTCTTATAAAACCGCACGAGAAACTCACGGCCCTCCTTATCTGCGAAACGGGACAAGGCAGCCTGCCTGACCGAATCGGGGGAACTGGCCGAGGTTTCCGGTTTGGCAGTGCCATCCGGTGCAATGGGCTCTGCCAGCTGCTGTATATTGGCGCTCGATGTCTTGAATTCGTAGTAACGCACAATGTCACGCATCAGGCGCACGAAGACCAGGTTGACCGAATGCTGAAAACCTTCGCGCACGGTCATGATGCGGTGGTTTTCTTCAGGCTCAAAATTTTCAAACCGCTGCAAGCCGCCGCCGGTAAAAAATGCCTCTGCCGGATTACCCGAATAAGTCCGCATCATGGCGGCCTCCAGCATATCGTGCAGGCTGCCATGCGGATGTTCCGCAAGATACGCCAAAGCCCAACGGCTCAACACATCCTGCTTGTCCACCTGGACCTGGCCCAAGTCCTGCGCATTCATTTCAGCATAAGAATCATGCAACTTGATAATGATTTCCAGATAGGTTATCAAGGTACGCAACTTGGCGGTCGACCCCAAATTCAGCCGCGCGCCGCTGTTGATGTCGAACGGTTGATCCAGATTATCGGTTTGCACACGCAATAGGTTGGCGTCGGCACCGCGCTCGAATAAGGTAAAACTGAAAGTCAGGCGCCCCGGATTATCGTTTGCGCTCAACATATTGTGACCGTACAGTTGAGCCTTCCTGGCACCTTCTTGCTCATGCACCTGGCGCAGCATGGCCGCAACTGCCTGCTGCGTGCCGCCATCAAGCGTGGTGCGTGCCGTCAGGTCCAGCCGGTCCAGATCGTACAAGTGCGGTATGCGCAGCAATGCAGAGAGATCCGTCCGCAGCACATTTTCCGCTTTGCGCGAGACAAAAGATTTCACGGGTTCAGTTACCGGGCCTTGGTTCAATCGAAGCGGTAATGCCAACGCCGCATTCTGCAATGCAGGGGAAATAATACCGGCTGTACCTAAGAGCCGCAGGTGGTCATTCGTCATCTGCATCAGCGTTGGTGCGCCTTCCCGCAGATAGTAAGAGGGGCGGCGCTGAGCGATCATCAGGGATAATGCCTGCTTGTACGTCATAGCCATGCGCTGTAATTGCTCACCATCGATGGTTTGGTTGCCGTTTTTCAGCACATTATTGATCTCGGGGAAGTCGCGCCCATACCAAACCCACATGCCGTCGCCCAAGCCATTAATTTCGCCATAACCAGGCTTGGCGGTCAAAGGCACGGTATTCAGGTAAGCCACCACAATCTTGCGTCGGCTGGCCATATTATTCTCGCCGGCCATGTAGGCCCGAATCGATGCCGATTCCATTTGCAATAATTTTTCCTTGGCGGAGGTAGTCCGCCCTTCTGGAGAATGGCGATATTTTTCCAACTGGGTCGCCAGGGTGCTTGCGCCCGGCGCTTCATGCGCAGGATGAAACGTGTGTATTACCTGATCGAACACCGCACGCTCAAGCCGACTCCAGTTGACGGCAGGATTACGCTCCGGGTAGCGAGCATCGAGCAATTCCCGATCCTCGATAAACATCAACGTATCGGCCAACAGCTTGGGAACCGCCTCAAAATCTGCATAGACCCGTTCCGGCGAGCGGGACGAATACAGTAAATGCTGTTGGCTATCCAACAAATTCAACCCGGCCTGATCCTTCTCAGGATAAATCGGCGGCAACGACAGGTTGAATAAAGTCGGCGACATGCGTGCCTGCTCGGTCACGACGAAATTGTGGGCGGTCAACAGACCGGTAAATTCCGGAATTTTGCTGTAGCCCATGCGCTGGTCGTAGGGAGCAGTTTTCGGAAAACGTATCGAAGAACTGATTCCGTTTGCCAGTTTGTATTTGAGTCCGCTCGCGATATTGAAGAAATAACGCGCCTGCAACCGGGATGAATGACATTCATCGATGATGAACCAGCTTGTCGCAGAAACGAGAATTGCCAGGATTAACCAGAACCGAAACTTGAAAGAGCGGAAAAAAGACACTATGTTGGCACGCGATGTTTGTTAAAAGGCCAGAAACCGATGTCCGCGACGTCCAGCGGGGAGTTCGCCAGTCCCGAATACCGTTTTGCTGTTCAGGCCTTGATTGTAAGGGGTTTCACCTCAGAATTAAACAAATGTCGCATATGACCAACATTGCCGCCCACCAATAGTGAGCATGGTCAATCGTCTTTAGCGCCATCGATGCCGAGTTCCTGAATCTTCCGCGTAATGGTGTTTCGCCCAATGCCGAGACGCACTGCAGCATCGTTTTTTCGGCCATGCGTGTGCCTTAACGCCGCTTTAATCAGGGTCGACTCAAATTGACGTCCTAATGCATCCATTACTTCTGGCAGGCCGGCAGCCAGCATGTGCGCCGCTTCGGTCTCCAGCAAAGCAATCCAGCTGGGTTTATCGACGATGCCGGGCGTGGCGTCAACCGGCGCCTGACCGGCGCCGGGCGGCAGGACAGCATAGGGGCTTGCCACAGCAGGGTTTGCAGGTTGCGTGCCGGTAACGGGCGCCTGACTATAACCATCGGTCAATTCCTGCGGCAAATCCTTCACTTCGACAGTTTGCCCCAGCGCCATCACGGTGATCCAGTTGCACAAATTCTCCAGTTGCCGCACGTTACCCGGCAAATCGAGAGCGGACAGGAACTGCATCGCGTTATCGGATAATCGTTTGGCTTCCACGCCAAGCTGCTTGGCGCTTTTGGTCAGAAAAAAACGGGTCAGAATAGGAA
>JBIODP010000196.1:0-4999 GCA_044445195.1 Burkholderiales bacterium
GGAAATCCCCTGAATGGGACGATGTATGAAGGATTACAAATGAAAAACAACTTATTGCTGAACAATCCGGACTCGCCAATGCAACTCTTGCTCTGCGCCGGTACTTGTTCGGCGTTTCCTTAATGTCAATCACTAGCTACACGTCAGTGCAGTAAGACAACCCCTTGCCCATGCCCGGATTTATCGCTTCGGGCGCGCCCGACAGGAGTCGAACCTGTGACCCTTATTTCAAGAAGCAACTTCAGTCGCTTCTCAAGTCAGGATTCATTCAACGCATTCATCCACCGGAAAATATTCAGTCCAGCCTTTGACGCCTTTCAGAAAGTCTTCAGTTTGTGCTTTGCGCCGATCAGTCTCCGGTTTGGGCGGCAACTTCAAAAGAAGGTCGGGAATAAAGAAATCGTCACTTTGTAGCTCTTGCATTTGCTTTCTCCGATGATCAACATTACCGGATGCAAAATTAGCGGAATGATGTTTCAAGAAGTTGAATGATTTGTTTCAAAAAGATTAATATATTTTATGCATGCTTCTGCATTCGGCACATCGCTGTCCTTCGATATGCGGAAAATCGGCTGTTCAAAGATAGGCTTGCCGGCGAAGAGACTCACCTGTTCATCTCCCTCCACAATCTGGGTTCGATCGATGCGGCCGCCATGAATCCGCCCATGAAAGCGCCCTGAATGCCCGGACTGGCAGCATCCTGCCCGGCTAGCAGCAATCCGGGAAGCGGTGTGCGGACCTTGAGTGCGCTGTGGCTCATCCTCTCAGCCGACATCTCGATGCCGTACAATGCGCCCCGGTCCGCCGCAACGAACGATGCCTGCGAAAGAGGGGTCGAGAGTTCGTGGAAATCGATAATTTGTGCGAGCTGCGGGAAATGGCGTTTGAACTGCGCCAGAAGTCTTTCGGCGATCCAGGCTTTGGTCGCCTCATATTCCTCGGGCCGATCTCCCGGCGCGCTCTGTGCCCACTTCGAGAATGCTTCCCAACGGCAGATCGTCACGACTTCGGCGGTGTGGTGCTGGGGGTCCTGGTGAGACATGTCCTTGAGCGATGTAAACGACACAAACATCGCCGGCGCGTCTTCATCGGCTGGACGTTCCCACACCTGGCCTATCTCGTTGCTCTCGTATATCCAGACGTTCGCGGTCGTAGCCCCATACTTGCGAATATCTCCGCGGAAACCCAGATACAGACTCACGTATGAGACGCTGGACTTGAGAGACGCGACCGCCTTGCGCCATTCGGGCACAACATCTTCGGGAAGCGCCGCGACCGTATTGTGCGCACCCATAGCCGAGACCACTATGGGCGCGTCTATCGGCTCGCCGCTACTCAGGCAAACGCCGGTCACCCGGCCGTGTGCCGCGCGGATCTCCGCAACTGCCGCACGGGTGCGCAACTCGCCGGCGGCGGCGTTGACGGTAGCTCCCATGGCCTCAGAGAACTTCGCCGGGCCCCCGATGGGGTAGTAGGCCCCGGCGTAGTAGCTTCCCGTGACCACGGCATGTATCGCGAATGGCGACTGCGCCGGCACCAAGCCGTAGTCTCCCCAACGCGCACTCAGCAGTGCCGCCAGGCGTCTATCGGCGATATCGCGCACCGCTTCGGCAGTCGTGGTGCCAAGCGCACGACGCACGCGTTGCGAATTGAACAAGCGCACTAAAGCTGCGAGAGGCGCTGGAAGCGCTCTGGCTGCGAACAGTGCCACGCCAGCCCTCATCGCCTCATCGCAGGCTGAGAAATAAACGTCAATGGCAGCGACTTCGGCGGGAAAGGAGGTCTTCAAGCGCGTGATGTATGCAGCTCGCGGCGCCTCGATCGGGAATTCGAACCCGGGGAGACGCACGATATCGTAGGGAGACCCCAGTGAGGCGAAGCGCAATCGTCCATCCGTGAGCCAACGCAGCATGCGACCGAACTGGTTCTCGGGCCCCGGCGCCTCGCCAACTCCGCCGATGTAATGCACGCCAGTCGCGAACGTGTATTCGCGGCGGGTAAAAGTCTGTGTGAGACCGCCGGGCTGGAAATGCTGTTCGAGCACAAGAACACGGCGCCCGGTCTTCGCCAAAGCAGCCGCAGCGGCAAGTCCGCCGATCCCGGAACCGATGACAGTCGCGTCGAATATGCGCTCAGTAGAACTCATGCTTTTCCACCGGCCGTGTTTCCAGCCGCCCGAAATTTCGCAAACACATCATAGTACTGACAGGGGAAAATATCGATGATGCCGATCTGGCAGGTTTCCATTAAGAGGACTTGCATCGGCCGCCAAGACATCCATCTCGCGAAGCAGATTGACGCTTTACTATGCTTTGAAACGCTTTCCTGTTGGTGCCATTTTGAGTTCACCTTCTTCGAGCGGTCAGGAATACCACCGCCAATCATGGGCACCAAAAATGACTTCAGATCAAATCAGGCTCTGATTATGCATCTTTGCGGCGGAGAACCATGAATGCTATCAGGCCCAAACCAGCCAACATCATGGCGTTGCTGCCGGCTTCGGGGACTGGCGCTGCATATGTATAAGTCACCGACACAGTGGACAGGATATTCGTATCAAGGCCCTGGCTGGATGATGGATAGCCGCCTGATTGAGTACCGGCAACCGAGAATGAATCATAGTTTTGCGTCGTCAGGAAGAAATTCAGATTCCCGCTGCCAATGAAGGCGGCGTCTGCACCCTGCGCAAAGGTCTGGGTCGCGGACAATGTCGGGCCGATGAATGTCCACTTATAGAATCCGATCCCGCTGCCATTGCTCTGATTCTGATACACGTTATTGGGGTCAGATGTGGTGACATGCGCCATATTGCTGATTGAAAACGGGTTGCCTCCCGGGGCAAGCTCCGAGTCGTAAGGTAGTCCCGTGCCGACGATCCGTGCCGGAGAATCACTTGCAGAGATGGCAATGTTGCTGTATCCCGTATCGCCTGTCAGTGAAAGGGCATACTGCAATTTATCCCAGCCGGCATAAAAATTGCCGTCGTTGTTGGCAAACATGCTCGTATCCATCGTTGCATCGAGCACAAATGACGCAGACTGCAGTGTGCCCAAGCTGGAGTTGAATTGTTGGACGTCAATCACCTGGTTCGTGACATCGGTTGCGCCGCTAAAGCTGCCGGAGTAGGTTACCGAATCCGCATGCGCCAGCCCGGCAAGGCAAGATGCCATGGCTGCAACGGCAAGCGCGCTGACTTTTTTCATGAAGCACCTCTAATAAATATTGAACACCCTCCAATCTACAGCGGCTAAATGACAGGTATATTGCCTGGGCATGGTCTGAACGGACTAATTTACCGGGCCATGAAAAAAACAGGCTCCCGATCTTGATCTTGCTTGCCCGATCGCCAGCGTCGGATAGTTTCAGTGCAGGGAACTGCCAGTCGATGAAGGCGGTGCCGAAGATTACAAGATGCGGTATCCCGCGCGTCACCGGTGCCTGACTACGGGCAGCCCGGACCTAGATGAATTTTTTTCGAAACCAACTCCAAACCGGCTAATCTTGATAGAGGCCTCATCTTCCGTTTAACCAGATTTGTAATAATTTCAATTCGTCACATAGATGCTGTTTGAGTGAAGCAGAGTCCACCTCTACTGCTTTCGGATAAATGTTGATTGTGATTGAAAGGCAGATGAGTACGAATTGAGTACGTTTTTTTAAATGAGTCGTTTAATAAAAGTATTATTTTTATTCACAAAACCTGTTGATAAGTTTGTGGATAGCTATAGTGACAAATGTTCCAGTTCAGCGAATAGTAAGGATTTCCCTTACTTTGCCTATTTTTTGTCTATTCGGAATGCCCAGTTGATTCAATTGCTTATCGTAAGTTAACAATTTTGTCACGGGTAACAATGCCGCAAACCCGCGAGTTTCCTTGAAATGTGAATCTTTTTGAATTGTCAATGATGTTTTCCGACTTTAATGAAAAAATTTTACTCGGCCAGCACCAGGAAGCGACAACGCGATTTTCCGTCTCAGGCATATTCATCTTCGCAGTCATATGCATCAGCGTTTGTTTCAGCATCAGCATTCGGGTCGCCGAGCAACGAATAGTTGAAAACCATATCGCCATGAAATAATTCATAGTCAATTTGACCAAACTCTTCCCCGCTGTCCATTTCCATGATGTTGAATACGCGGTGTTCGCCATCTTCTCCGGTAACGACGACAACGGATGTGCCGTTTGAGTGTTCAATTATCGACGCATTCATTTTGTTTCTCCTTATTAGCAGCCATGAATCTAGCAAAGGAGAATGAAGTTTGTATTACCGGCAAACGCATAACATATAGTCTTATCTGTCTATTAGAACGGGAACCATTGCCAGGCTTACAGGAAGAATTTATTAAATCCCCAAGTGCGATGCGGCCGTGAGGGCGGATTCTGGCCCGTCGGTTTGGCGACCAAGAAACCGACACACAAATGCAATAAAGTTCTTTTAAAGTGATACCTCGGTTATCCGGTGTCAGGTTCCGTCACAGCAGGTGAAAGTGGTTCACTCACAGGCAACATGATCAGCTTGCCGCCGGTTCCCGAACCTAGGGTATGTGCAATGCTATCTCCAGGTCGTTTCGCTTTGTTTGCACTGTGCCGGCTGTGTAATCGATATATTCAGCCAGCCTATTAAAATAAAACACTGAATGGTTTTACCCGAGGAGATGAAATGAACGAAATTCTGCAATACTTAAAAGCGCATGGTGAAAAATCCGATGCCGAAATTGCCGAAGGCGCCGGCCTCCCACTTTCAAAGACACAACTCTACCTGGCTGAACTTGCTGCTAAAGGTCAGGTCGTGGCTTACCTTTCAACCCGTTTCCAGGAGGGCAAGAAGATTGAAAGGATACATTGCCGGTTGACTGGATATTTGCCTTCCTCGGCACCGAGACGAAAATTGAAGGCCTCAGAAGTTAACTGATTTTAGCTGTATGAATGCATGAAACAGACAACATGCATCAGGATGGATTGTCTTTCTTGACTTGCGCTTCTGCCTGAAACCAATCC
>JBIODP010000197.1:0-4991 GCA_044445195.1 Burkholderiales bacterium
GCATTTGGCGTACCCAGACGCAAATTGATTCCGCGGACCGATTATGAGATAATCCGTTCCGCTTTGGGCGGTTAGCTCAGGGGTAGAGCACTGCCTTCACACGGCAGGGGTCACAAGTTCGAAACTTGTACCGCCCACCAAGGAACTGCATAAAAATCAAGGGCTTAGATTTTAATCTAAGCCCTTGTTTCATTTAAAGTACGGAAGCAGGCCAGGTGATCTATTTCGCTGGCGATCTACACGGCAAATTTGGCCGGCTCATTAACGCCGTGGTGCGTGGCTGACCTGATGCCGTGATTTTATTGGGCGATTTGGATTTGACGTTACCGCTGCATATCGCTTTTGCGAAGATCCGGACGCTCACGGATTTGTGGTTTGTGCCCGGCAATCATGGCACGGACTCACGGACGGCATGGTCAAATTTAGTTGACTCCGAACTCGCGGACAAGAACTTGCGCGGTTGCGTTGTGGAAATCGCCGGCGTCAAGATCGTGAGCCCGGACGGCGTTTTTCGCGGCGAAATCTGGCGACAGCCGGAGTTTTTCACCCGCTCAATTTTAATCTTCAGGATCAAGTGCGGCCTGAAGCTTCGCCAGCGCTTCCTCAACTACGAACGGCGGAACCGCTTCAATTCGTTTGGCCGATCGTTTTGCCAAGTCAACCATCCGACATTGGCTCAGAATAATCGCTCCTTGCGTTTTCGTGCCACACCCCATTAAAGTGACTGCCCAACCCTTTACCCGATCGATGTTCCCGCCCTGCGTGATCGCCGCCACAAGACACCTGCCGCCCCGATTGAACTCCGAATTCGACAACACCAACGCCGGGCGCCTGCCTTGCATTTCGGTACCTAGTGTTGGATCTAAGGTAAGCAAAACGATATCTCCCTGCTTAAATGCGCGGTTACGTGCCGTCATAACGTCTCAGAACCAACATGGGGCGCTCTTTCCCATTCCTGGAGGTCGGCCGGCATTGGCGCTGACAGATCGCATTGTGCGTTCAACTCGGCTGCGCTATAACGCTTGCGGGGTGCCTTGGGGATCAGGATCAAGGTGCCGTCCGGCTTCGCGTCAACATTGACGGACTGGCCCTCACTCAAGCGATGTTCCCGCAAGAACGAGGCTGGAAATGTGAGTCCGGTTGAATTACCCAGCTTTTTGAATACAAGTTCCATCTCTTCCTCTAAGTGGTAATACAATGTAAGACAGTTTAGTCGATGTTTTTGCGAATGTCAAACAATGTGATACAGAAATTCTGCAAAACATCACCAAGCTGCGGTTCAAAAAGAAAGGGACGGATATGACCAGTTTATGCCGCATTTTTCGGATTGGGCACTGTGTGGCAAATCTCCAGAAAACTTGATTTATGTCAATGGCCCAATATACAGCTCATCTACAGTTAACAATGAGGAAGTCCGTATCTATTTGCCGTCAACAAACAGGAGGAATCCATGCCAGCTACTACTCAAAACAAATTCGCCGAATCCATGCAGGAGCAATTAGCGGGACAACAAGCCCAATGCGCTGCATTTGCCAATAAAGCTATTGAAAGTTCAATGCGGTTATTCGAGCTGAACTTGCGGGTGGCGAAAGAATCTCTGGACGAGTTCACGTTGGCAACCCAGCAAATGCTGTCAGCCAAGTCCCCGCAGGAGTTGTTTTCCCTGGACCAGGGAAAAATACGGGAAAATTTCAATCGAATGCTGTCGTATGCCGGTGCGGTCACCAACATTACGGCGAATATGCAAGCTGAATTAAATCGGGCGACGCAAACGCAACTCAGCAATACCTGCAATAAGGCGACCAAGATGTTTGAAGGAACGGTGGCGAGCGTGCCGGGCAATTCCCAAAATCCGTTTGAAATGATACAGTCCGTCATGGACAACGCAAAAGGCGGTTACGAACAATGGATCGCAACCAACAGGAAATTTGCCGAAGCAATGGGGGCCAACCTGAATATGATGGAGCCAGTCAAATCGGCGCCATCCAGGAGCAAGGCCGGCAAGTAAAATAACAAAGGCGATGCTCAGGATTAGCGGAATTTTCCTGGTAAGTTGAAATTACAAGTTGTTTCTTCAACTATTGCCCATACGCTGCGTCCGGCAACACCACATTCACTTCCAGTACTTCCAGGTTGCCTTGCCGGTCGAGCGAGAGTTTTATATCGTCGGCATTGACCTTCGTATATTTGGAAATGACGGCAATCAATTCCTTGTGGAGTTCCGGCAAGAAATCCGCGCCGGAGCGATGGTTGCGCTCACGCGCGATAATGATCTGCAGGCGCTCTTTGGCGGTGTCGGCAGTCTTGTGCTTTGGGGGGAACAAAAAGGATAAGAGCGCCATATTACTTGCCTTTAAAAATGCGCTGGAACAAACCGGGTTTTTCGTAGGTGGTGAATCGAAGCGGAAGTTCTTCGCCCAGGAAGCGCGCAACTACATCCTTATATGCCTCCGAGACGTCGCTGCCCTCGACATGAATGGCCGGGTTGCCCTGATTCGACGCATGCAGCACCGATTCCGATTCCGGGATAACGCCGATCAATGGAATCCGCAGGATTTCCTGAACATCGGTATGCGACAGCATTTCTCCGGCAGCGACGCGTTTTGGCACATAACGGGTGATCAGCAGATGCTCCCTGACCGGCATGCCGCCATTCTGGGCGCGCCGCGATTTGGCTTGTATGATGCCCAGGATGCGGTCGGAGTCGCGCACCGACGATACTTCCGGATTGGTCACCACGATCGCTTCGTCGGCAAATGTCAACGCCATGACGGCGCCGCGTTCGATCCCTGCAGGCGAATCGCAAATGATGAATTCAAAATCCATCTTCGCCAGATTGGTCAGCACGCCCTCGACGCCTTCTTCGCTGAGCGCATCCTTGTCGCGCGTCTGCGAAGCCGGCAACACGAATAAATTGTCGCAGTGCTTGTCCTTGATCAGCGCCTGATTCAGCGTGGCTTCATTATTGATTACATTGATCAGATCGTACACCACGCGCCGCTCGCATCCCATGATCAGATCGAGATTGCGCAGGCCGACGTCGAAATCGAGGACCGCCGTCTTATGGCCGCGCAATGCCAGGCCTGAAGCGAAACTGGCGCTGGACGTGGTTTTACCGACGCCGCCTTTGCCGGAAGTTACAACAATGACTTTTGCCACAAAAAATTCCTTTCACAAAATTCAAAAAAAGGTCGAGCTTATCGAATGCAGGTCGATGCGGTCTCCATCAAGGCTTACCTGAACCGCTTGCTGAAACAGGTTCTTGGGCAAGCCTTCATCAAAGGTGCGATACATGCCGGCAATCGAGACCAGTTCGGCTTCCATGCTCAATGCAAAAATCCGTGCGCCGGCATCGCCGCTGGCGCCGGCCAGCGCACGGCCGCGCAACGGCGCATACACATGGATGCTGCCGTCGGCAATCACTTCGGCGCCATTGTTAACGGCAGCCGTTACGATCAGATCGCAACCTTGCGCATAAATGCGCTGCCCGGCGCGCACCGGCGTGTCGACGATCATGGAACCCGGTTTTGCAACCGGCGGCGCTATCGTGGCGGCAGTCGCAGTTTCCATGGCAGCCGGGGCAATGACGGCGTCAGCTGCTTCCGGCATTTCTGCTGCGGTCTCGTGCCGCGGTTTGGCGCTGGCGTCCAGGCTAAGCCCGTGAGCCAAAATGCCTTGCTCCATCTCGGGACTGGCATTTCGTACCGCGACCGGGTTGAGCCGGTAAGACTTGAACAAGGCAATCAATGCATCCCAGTCCATGGCCTGATCCGCCGGATGCAACAAGCCGACATCTACGACAGCGAATTCATTATCGAAATAATCGATTTCTCCGCCGGTAATTTCCCGCATGGCGGAATCTAACACAGTCAAATCGGACTCGCGCAAAATAATCGCCACGGCAACTACGGTGGCGATCTTGATTTCTATCGGTTTGCGTATTTGAATTTTTGACATAAGGCTAACAATGCGCTAACAGTGCGCTGAAAATAAGGAACGACCCGAATCGTGGATCGAATCGCGTATTGAATGCTGGATTATACCTGCTGACTTGTCTGTTGACGGTCGATTTCCTCAGATGCCAGCCATGCATGCACCTGGCGGGCGACCCAGGGGCCGTCGTCGAGTGGCAAATCGTGGCCGGCAACGGGATGGAATGCCGACTCGGCATGCCATCGATGCACCAGGCTGCGCGAGCAGCAGTTATTGACCAGGCGATCTTGCAAACTGCCCAGCACCAATATCGGCGGCTGCGGTTTGCGCAACGGCGCCCGATAGCGCATGGCAGCAAAAAGCTGGCGTAGCGCATTGCGGCGCGAGACCGGAAATTCACGCTGAAAGGCGGTCCATTCATCGGCTAACGCCGCTTGCGATGCGCCGCGCCGACTGGTGAGCTGCAATATGAGCCGCTCCCGCTGTTGCACGTCGTTATGCAGGATCGAACCTATCATTTTCAAATAATTGCGCGGTCGCAAGCGCCGGTAGAATGGGCTGAAGGGACGCAGGCTGGTATTGATCAACACACAGGCGTTTATCTCCTCAGGGTGCTGCGTACACCATGCTACGGCCACCATCGCCCCCATAGATAATGCCAACAGACGATAAGGCGGCATCAGGCCGCGTGCGGCAAGTTCCTGCCGGCAGTATTCTGTCATATCTTCAATCCGGGTCGGACTGGGTTCTTTGTATAACGTGCCGTTGCCAGGTAAATCCAGCATCACGATGTCGGCGTCGGCCATTTCCCGTTGAAAATCAGCGGGAAAGTGCCCCCAATGGCGCTTCTCGCGTACCAGGCCGCGTAAGAATACCCAGGTTGTCATCGTTTCATGCCCGGATACCAGCGGGCAAACGCGCGCTCATGATGCTGGATGCGTTCGGCGCCGACCGGAATCCAATGCTTGTTGCCGCAGGCTGCGCGGGCCAGGAAATCCAGCCATACCGAATGCCTGCGCAGCACGCGTTGCAAGCGGTGCCCAGGCAGGGGGTTGAAC
>JBIODP010000198.1:0-4984 GCA_044445195.1 Burkholderiales bacterium
GCCCAGGCGGCGGGCCGCGCTGTGGTGGCGGTCGGCACCACCAGCCTGCGCGCGCTTGAATCGGCGTCGCAAACCGGGGTTTTGCAGGCCGGGTGCGCCGATACTGCATTGTTCATCACGCCAGGTTATGAATTCAAGACGGTGAACCGACTGATCACCAACTTTCACCTGCCGAAATCGACATTGCTGATGCTGGTATCAGCTTTTGCCGGTTATGAGGTCATTCGCAACGCTTATGCGCATGCGATTGACCGGCGCTATCGCTTTTTCAGCTACGGCGACGCGATGTTGCTGACACACGAGAAGACTTGAACAAAATGAAATATGAACTATTGAAAACCGATGGCAATGCCCGTCGCGGCCGCTTGACCCTGAGCCATGGCGTCGTGGAAACGCCGATCTTCATGCCGGTCGGCACCTATGGTTCCGTCAAGGCGATGTCGCCGTTGGAACTGAACGATATCGATGCGCAAATCATCCTCGGCAATACTTTTCATCTTTGGCTGCGGCCCGGCATCGATGTGATTGGGCAGTTTGGCGGCCTGCATCGGTTCATGGGGTGGAACCAACCGATTTTGACCGATTCCGGCGGGTTTCAAGTGTTTTCGCTGGGGGCAATGCGCAAGATTGCCGAGGAGGGGGTCAAATTTGCTTCGCCGATCAATGGCGACAAGCTCTTTTTGTCGCCTGAAATATCGATGCAAATTCAGCGCGCCCTTAATTCGGACATCGTGATGCAATTCGACGAATGCACGCCTTACGAGATTGATGGACGGCCCGCTACCGCAGAAGAAGCGGCGCGTTCGATGCGCCTGTCCCTGCGTTGGGCAAAACGCTCGCATGATGAGTTTAATCAGGGCGGAAACCCCAATGCGCTATTCGGGATTGTGCAGGGCGGCATGTTCGAGCACTTGCGCGATGAATCGTTGGCCGGGCTGGAAGATATCGACTTTCATGGCGTCGCCATAGGCGGGCTCTCGGTCGGCGAGCCGAAAGAAGACATGATGCGCGTATTGGCGCATATCGGCCCGCGCCTGCCGGCGGACAAGCCGCATTACCTGATGGGCGTGGGTACGCCGGAAGATCTGGTGGCCGGCGTGGCGAATGGGATCGATATGTTCGATTGCGTGATGCCGACCCGTAATGCGCGCAATGGCTGGTTGTTTACCCGGTTCGGCGACTTGAAAATCAAGAATGCGCGTTACATAGACGATATGCAACCGCTGGACGAGACCTGCGATTGCTACGCATGCCGTCATTTCTCGCGGGCATACTTGCATCATTTGCATCGAACCGGCGAAATTTTGGGGGCACGACTGAACACTATTCACAATTTGCACTATTACCTGCAGTTGATGCGAGAGATTCGCGCCGCGATCGATGCCGGGCGATTCCAGGCTTATATGGCGCAATTTCAAAGCGAACGAAGCCGGGGCGTGTAGCCCGGAAGCCTGTTTATTGCGCGGAACGCATGTGGAATCTGTGCGGAAAGCCGGAAAGCCGGTGACCAATGCTAAAATGCCGGGTTAATTAGCCTTGCCATTAATCTTACAACGAGGAGCACGCCGTGTTTATTTCCAACGCCTATGCCGACAATGCCGGCGGATTTGAAGCCATTATGCAACGCCCGGATTTCCTGGTCATCGGCTTGATGGTCGTCGCCATGTATTTCGTGATGATTCGTCCGCAAATGAAGCGCCAGAAAGAACTGAAGGCGATGATGGATGCGTTGGCCAAGGGCGATGAAGTAGTTGCGGCCGGCGGAATTTTAGGCCGGATCGTCAAAGTCACCGATGCTTACCTCACGCTGGAAGTGTCGACTGGAACCGAAATTATCATTCAAAGAGGCGCTGTCTCGTTGCTTTTACCCAAGGGCACCATCAAAGCGCTGTAAGGCTCCGTAGTATCCAGGCATTGCCGTCATTTATTGTCGTAACTTATTGTCGCAGTCAGTCGTTGCAGTACAACCTATTTCGTTGACCGATGTCCTCACACTAAACGCTGAATCAATATGAATCGTTACCCTCTTTGGAAATACATCGTCATCCTGATCGCTGTGGTGCTGGGGGCGCTGTACACGGCGCCGAACTATTTTGGCGAGGCGCCGGCCGTGCAGATTACCAGCGCAAAAGCCACCGTCAAAGTGGAATCCGACATGACGGCCCGCGTCGATCAAGTCCTGAAAACGGGCGGCATCAAATCGGATAGCGCGCAATTCGATCGCTCGGGCAATCTGGGCTCGGTGCGCGTGCGTTTTTCCGATATCGATTCGCAATTTGCAGCCAAGAGCCTGTTGGAAAAAGAATTGAATACGGATTTGAACGATCGGACTTACAACGTCGCATTCAATTCGCTGCCCAATACGCCCGCCTGGCTGCAAGCGATTCACGCATTGCCGATGTATCTGGGGCTAGACTTGCGTGGCGGCGTGCATTTCCTGATGCAGGTCGATACGGCTGCGTATCTCAAGAACCGCCAGAAAGGGGTGGAATCCAGCGTGCGGGTTCTGCTGCGCGAAAAGAGCATTCGGCATGCCGGCATTAGCGCTGCCGAGAACGGTTTGGAAATCAAATTTCGCGACGAGGAAACGCGACTGAAGGCCAAGGACGTGTTGGCGGCGCAAATGCCTGATTTGACGTTGACTTTGGCTGGAGAAGGCACGGATCTGAGTTTGCTGGCAAACACGAGTCCGCAGAAGATAAAAGAAGCGATTGATGAGGCGGTGGTGCAGAATATCGTCACGCTGTCCAAACGCGTGAATGAGTTGGGTCTGTCAGAACCGGTGATTCAGCGTCAGGGGTCGGATCGCATCGTGGTCGAACTGCCAGGGGTGGTCGACGTGGCGCGCGCCAAAGACATTATCGGTCGTCAGGCGACGCTTGAAATTCGCATGGCGGATGAAACCGTTACGCGCGGCACCGAAACCACCTCGGCGGTGCCGCCTGGGTCGGAGTTGTTTACCAGCGGCCGCGATGTTCCTGTCGTCCTGTACAAAGAGCCGATTTTGACCGGCAGTTATATTACTTCAGCGGACGCCCGGCCAGACCGGCAGTCCGGCCTGCCGGATGTGGATATTACCTTGAACGGCGAAGGTGGCCGCAAAATGCTGGATGCTACGCGCGGCAAGATCGGCAAGATGATGGGGATCGTCTTGTTCGAAAAAGGCAAGGGCGAAGTCTTGACGGTGGCACGGATACAGGCAGAATTGGGTTCGAGTTTCGTGATTACCGGACAAAGCTCGATTGAAACCGCGCGCGACCTGGCACTGCTGCTGCGCGCCGGCTCCTTGGCAGCCCCGATGGAAATCATCGAAGAACGCACGGTAGGCCCGCAACTTGGCGCGGAGAACATCAAAAAAGGTTTCAATTCGACCTTATACGGGTTCGCGGCAATTTCCATCTTCATGGTGTTGTATTACATGATGTTCGGTTTTTTCAGCGTATTGGCGCTGGCGATCAACCTGTTGCTGCTGGTAGGACTATTGTCCGGTTTGCAGGCCACGCTGACGTTGCCCGGCATGATGGCGATTGCGTTGGCGCTCGGTATGGCGATTGACGCCAATGTGCTGATCAATGAGCGCGTGCGGGAAGAGCTGCGTGCGGGCAATACCCCGCAAGCGGCCATTGCGTTGGGCTTCGACCGCGCCTGGGCGACGATTCTCGATTCGAATATCACCACCTTGATTGTCGGTTTGGCGCTGTTGAGTTTCGGCTCGGGGGCGATCCGCGGATTTGCGATCGTGCATTGCCTTGGCATCATGACATCGATTTTCTCCGCCGTGTTTGTATCGCGCGGCGTAGTCAATCTCTGGTACGGCCGCCGGAAAAAACTGACTAGCGTCAACATCGGCCAGATATGGAAACCGCAGGAAGGCTGAAAAGGCTTCGTTCGGGCAAGCAGCCGGTTGGGCTTGCGCGCCGCCGCTTATTGGTAACGGTAATGCTGACATTTAACGATTAACTGGATTTAACATGGAATTTTTCCGAATTAAAAAAGATATTCCGTTCATGAAGCACGCATTGATTTTCAATGTGATTTCAGCCATCACATTTGTCGCCGCGGTGTTCTTCCTATGGAAAAATGGCTTGAATTATTCGATTGAATTTACCGGCGGCACGGCGATGGAGGTGGTCTACAAGAAGCCCGCCGACAATGAAGCGATACGCAATGCCATCGCGGCACTGGGCATCAGCGACGCTGTGATACAACAATTCGGCACCGCCGAGAATGTGTTGATCCGCTTGCCGGCCAAGGCTGGCGTGGATAAGGCGTCGTCGCTGGCGCAGACCGTATTTGCCGGCTTGTGCAAAGCCGAATCCGGGGTTGTCGAGAAGCCCGCTTCTGAAAAAGGCGACAAAGGCCTGATATGCCGCGATGCTGCAAAAAACGAGCCGGTGGTATTGCAGCGCGTTGAGCTGGTCGGTAGCCAGGTTGGCGAAGAACTGGCCGGGGATGGTTTTAAAGCTTTGGTTGCGGTGGTGGTCGGCGTGATGATGTATCTGGCATTTCGTTTCGAGTGGAAGTTCGCGGTGGCAGCCATTATCGCCAACCTGCACGATGTGGTGATCATTTTGGGTTTCTTCGCTTTTTTCCGTTGGGAATTTTCCTTATCGGTGCTGGCCGGCGTATTGGCGGTGCTGGGTTATTCAGTCAATGAGTCGGTGGTGATTTTTGACCGTATCCGTGAAAATTTTCGCAAATTGCGCAAAGCATCCGTCACCGAAGCCATCAACAGCGCGATTACCGGCACTATCTCACGCACCATCATTACCCACGGGTGTACCCAGATGATGGTGTTGTCGGTGCTATTGTTCGGCGGCCAGACGATCCACAATTTTGCCATCGCGCTGACCATCGGCATTTGCTTCGGCATCTATTCGTCGGTATTCGTCGCGGCAGCAGTGGCGATGTGGCTGGGCGTCAAACGCGAAGACTTGATCAAGCCGATCAAGGAGAAGGATACGACCGGCGGCGCCGTGGTTTA
>JBIODP010000199.1:0-4979 GCA_044445195.1 Burkholderiales bacterium
GTACAACAGGATGGGCGTATAGCCGCGCGCCGCTGAAATTGAATCGATTGCCTGCTGTTGCGCTGGATTGAGCACCACCGGAGGACCGGCCGGCGTGGCGTCATGGCTGGATGCGGCGCTTCCCAGCTTTTTTAACGCCCGGTCAATCGCCGTCGTCTTGATTGCCCGTAAATTCTTCGGCAAGCCGGGCATGGCTACTTCGCCCAACGGGCGTTGATAATAATCGGCGGCAAACCGGCACAATGCCAGCCAGGTATCGGCTAACGGCGGAAGTTGCGTGCGCGCTGCCAGCGCGTTCTTTAATTTTTCAGGCGGCACATCGGAGCTTGCTGCAATCTCGACGATGAGACCCACCACTTCACGGCGGCCAAACGGCACCAGCGCCAATTGCCCGACCTGAGGCAACGCACAGGGACCATCTGCCGTCGCATCTTCAATCCAGCGGTAATCGAGGATAAAGTCAAGAGGGCTGTCGATCGCAACTCTTATGATGTTTTGTTCCACGAAGTTAATGTATTACCTAAAGAAGTGGCCTAACTAACGGTTTCATAAGCCCTTTTTGATCTATCCACAAAGTCTGTGGACAACTTTGTGGGCAACTCTCTCTTGACAGCCGGAAATGCCAGTATCTATGCGGGTTTCAACACATTGCCTATTTGAAAAGCAAAAATTAAATCATTTAAAATCAAAGACTTAAAAATTATCAGAAGTGAAGAATAATAAATATCACTAAATATTCATGTTGCTTCGCACAATATTCATTTTGTGTATAACTCGGATTATCCAACAAAAATAAAGCTTGCATATCAGCATTTTTCAAGGGTGAAATTTCTGACGCGGGAGCTGCGGCCATTTATCCGATCCTCATGTATTACATGAAGAATTACGCTAACTGGCGGTTTCATAAGCTCTTTTTGAACAATTCACAAAATCTGTGGGTAACTTTGTGGATAACACCCCTCAACAGACGCGGGAGCCAGATTTTATGCGGGTTCCAATAAAGTGCTGAAACGACATGCAAAAATTTATCTGTTTAGAATCAATGGCTTACAAAATGCAGGGGAGAACGAAAAAAATCGATTCCGCAAAAAAAGTTTCTTTTTTGCATCGCATTTTTGTGTATAAGATGCTAACCACCGCTTCTACCACTATTCTTATACCGAAAAGGTTGATGTTTCTCAGCAGGAAATTTTACACGGCTCTTGCAGAGGCCGTGCATCGTTGATTCATTCGGCAACGTGCATCGCCTTACTCATTTCATGCACGGCATCGACCAGCACCGACACTGCTTCAGGCGCAGTAAATTGAGATATGCCATGGCCGAGATTGAATACATGGCCGGAATCCGCTTGATGCCGCCCATACGATGCCAGCAACTTGGCGACTTCAGCGCGAATTTGCGCGTCATCGGCGAACAATACGACCGGGTCCAGATTGCCTTGCAAAGCAACCTTATGACCAACCCGCGCCCGTGCCTGGGCCAGGTTGACTGTCCAGTCGAGCCCGACCGCGTCGGCACCGATGTCTGCGATTTGCTCAAGCCAGAGGCCGCCGCCTTTGGTAAACACGATGCAAGGGATATTTGCGCCATCATGCTCGCGCTTAAGTTGCCGCACCACCTCGCGCATGTAAGCCAGCGAAAACTCCTGATAAGCGCCATCGGCCAATGCTCCGCCCCATGAATCGAAGATCATCACAGCCTGCGCGCCAGCCTCGATTTGCGCATTCAGATAGGCGGCAACCGCCGCTGCATTGGTGCGCAAGATGTGATGCATCAAGTCCGGACGCCGGTACAGCATGGTCTTGACGGCACGATAATCGTCCGACCCTCCACCTTCCACCATGTAACAGGCCAGCGTCCACGGGCTGCCGGAGAAACCGATTAACGGCACCCGCCCATTCAACTCGGTCCGAATTTGCGTGACGGCATCGAACACATACTGCAGCGAGGCGAGGTCCGGCGCCTGCAAGGCCATGACAGCCTGTTCATCGCTTAGTTTACGCTCGAATTTCGGCCCTTCGCCTTCGACGAAAAACAGGCCCAGTCCCATTGCGTCCGGCACTGTCAGAATATCGGAAAACAGGATAGCCGCATCGAGCGGGTAGCGGTCAACCGGTTGCAGCGTCACCTCAGTGGCAAAATCCGGACTTTTAGCCAGCCCCATGAAGGAACCGGCCCGCTTGCGGGTATCCCGGTATTCCGGCAAATACCGCCCAGCCTGACGCATCAGCCATATCGGCGTGTAATCAGTCGGTTGCCGGCGCAAGGCGCGCAGGAAAGTGTCGTTTTGTAGCGGAGCGAATGGTCGTGTCATGTCTATGCTTTCAAGAAGTAGACATTATCGCCGATGCAAGGCGCTTAGGGGAAGAACGCAGCGATATTTTGATGTAGGTCAAGAACGCCACAATAGCCAAGTGGGGGCGATCCATCAAAGATAGCGCAACCGGGCGGTTGGGCTGCAAAGCCCAACCTCCGGCCCTGCAGTCTGCTTATAAAGACATCGATGCCCGCTTTGCCATGAGCTCGCGCCAACGTTGCAGGTTCTGGTGCCGCTCATCGGGCTTGAGCTTGACGACACGGGCAAAGTCTACGGCGACTACGGCTGTGATGTCGGCAATGCTGAAGCGATCAGTGGCGATGAAGTCGCGGCCTGTCAGGCGATCGTTCAACGCGATGAAGAACTGCTGCAGGCGTGCCAGGCCGCGTTGCGCCAGTTCGGGAATCTGCGGGTAGTCCACCGGCCCGGGCAACGCGCGATTTACCAAGGTCGGCGCGCTGTTGCGCAGCGCCTCGGCGACGGCTATCAGCCCTTCGAATTCGACACGCCAGTTCCAACTGGCAATCTCGGCTTTTTCTTCCGGCGTGATTCCCAGCAGGGGCGGTTCCGGATAGCGGGCCTCGAGGTAAGCCGTGATGGCCGCGTTGTCGGTCAGCACCAGCCCGCTCTCTGTCTGCAATGCCGGCACCGTGCAGAGCGGATTGATTCGGCGGTAGGCCTCGCTCAGTTGCTCGCCATTTCTCAGATCCACCTGGACCGTCTCATGGACAACGCCTTTTTCGGCAAGCAGGATGCGTGCGCGGCGCGGGCTGGGGGCAGTGCTGCAGTCGTAGAGAGTAATCATCGGAGGCTCCGGTGGAGGGAATCGGGAATCAGGGCGTTGCAGCCACTTTGTCCTGCGTCTTGGTGTCGAAATCGCCTGCGTCGTGGCGCTCGTGCAATTGGCTGGACGGCTCACCGAAAACGCGGTTGACCATGCGGCCGCGCTTTGCGGCCGGGCGCTGAGCGATCTGGTCGGTCCAGCGCAGCACATTGGTATATTCCTGAACCTGCAGAAACTCCCCTGCTCCATACAGTTGGCCCTTGACCAGACTGCCGTACCAGGGCCAGATAGCCATATCGGCGATGCTGTATTCGTCGCCTGCGATATAAGCGCTAACAGCCAAGCGCCGGTCAAGCACGTCCAACTGGCGCTTTACTTCCATCGCGTAGCGATCGATTGCGTATTCAATTTTCGTTGGCGCATAGGCGTAGAAGTGGCCGAAGCCGCCCCCCAGAAAGGGCGCGCTGCCCATCTGCCAGAATAGCCACGACAGGCACTCGGCACGCCTTGCGCCGTCCGTAGGCAGGAAGGCGCCGAACTTCTCGGCCAGATAAACCAGGATGGCTCCGGACTCGAACACTCGGACCGGCGTTGGGCCGCTACGGTCCACCAGCGCCGGAATTTTGGAGTTCGGGTTGACCTCGACGAAACCGCTGCCGAACTGGTCGCCCTGGTCGATCCGGATCAACCAGGCATCGTACTCGGCGCCGCTGTGCCCGGCAGCCAGCAGCTCTTCCAGCATCACCGTGACTTTGACGCCATTGGGCGTGCCCAGCGAATAGAGCTGTAGCGGATGGCGCCCTACCGGCAGTTCCTTGTCATGGGTCGGGCCTGCGGTTGAACGATTGATGTTCGCGAAGCGGCCGCCGTTTTCCTTGCTGGGCGTCCATATACTGGGTGGCGTGTAAGTCGATGAATTATTCATAATGAAGCCTCAGAGGTGTGCACGATAATAAGCCAAAAAATCATTTGCCGCCAAAGGCCGGCTGAAAAAGTATCCCTGAATCTGGTTGCACCCTATGGTTTTGAGCAGTTCGAGTTGCTCGCTGGTTTCCACCCCTTCTGCAACGGTGGAGAGATTGAGCGCTTTCGCCATCGCCACTATCGTCTTTGCAATTGCCACATCGTCGGCGTTCGCCGGGGTGTCCTTGATAAAGGCGCGGTCGATTTTCACGCAATCGATCGGAAAGCGCTTCAGATAGGCGAGCGATGAATGTCCGGTGCCGAAATCGTCCAGCGCCAGGTGGATGCCGCGATCATGAATAGCGTCCAGCAATTCAATGACCCCTTCCGGATCATCCATGACCATGCTTTCTGTGATTTCCAGTTCCAGCGCGTCGACGGGCAACCCCGATTCCGCAAGAGCGGCATCGATTTCATCCAGCAGGTTGCGGGAGCGGAACTGCCTGGCGGACAGATTAACCGCCACCCGCAACGGCCGCAGGCCGGCTTGTTGCCACTCCGCGTTTTGCCGGCACGCTTCGCGCAAAACCCAACGACCGATCCCCACGATCAGGCCGGTATCCTCGGCAACGGGGATGAACTCCATCGGGGAGATCATGCCGCGCTCGGAGTGCATCCACCGGACCAATGCCTCCATCCCGAGCAGACGGCCCGTCATCGTGTCGACCTTGGGCTGATAGTGCAGGCGCAACTCGCCGTTTTCCACTGCGTGCTGCAAATCTGCCGCAAGGTGCAATACTTTTGCAGCGGCGAGTCCCATGGCTTCGTCATAAACGGCAAAATCATTGCCCCCGGTTCGGCGCACCCGGTTGCAGGCGGATGCCGCCTGTTGCACCTGCGTTTCCGCCATGGCGGCAGCATCATTGCTGGCGCTGCATTCCATGCGCGCCGCGCCGATGGACAGCGTCGAATAC
>JBIODP010000200.1:0-4976 GCA_044445195.1 Burkholderiales bacterium
AGCCAGGACGGGACAGCAGACGTATTGGTCAACCTGTTGCCGCACGCACAAATAGTCCGCAATGCGACCAACAAGGGTTTTGGCAGCGCCAACAATCAGGCGGTTGCCATGGTCGAGACGCCCTACGCGCTATTGCTCAACCCCGATTGCGAGATCCAGCCGGAAGCACTTGCGGCCTTGCTCGATACTGCGCAACGCTATCCCCAGGCGGCAATCATCGCACCGCAAGGATGGCGCTCCAGCGAAACCGTGCAACCATCGTATCGCCAGGCATTTTACGAGCACCGCCCCAAACAAGCATATCGGATACCGGACGGCACCTGTTCGGCTAAATGGCTGCATGGCTGCTGCCTGCTGATACGTGTCGACGCCTTCCGATGCTTTGGCGGATTCGACGAACGATTTTTCCTCTTTTACGAGGACGACGACCTTTGCCTGCGCGCCTTGCAGGCCGGCTACGATTGCCTGCTTGAACCGCAGGCGCAAGTCCTGCATATCGGCGGCGCGTCGTCGACGCCGTCATGGCGCACCGAATTCTTCAAGCAATTTCACTTTTTCCGTTCGCGGCGCCTCATCATCGGCAAGTATCTCGGCAACGCGGCAGCTTGGCGCTACAGTACGAAAACCATATTGGCCGCACCGTTTGCAGTGGTACTCTATAGCGTCCTGTTGCGCCGTAAACACGCATTAAAATGGCTGGCATGGGGTTGTTCGTCCTGGCTGCGGCCTTTCCGATAATTGCTTCAATACAGATAACCCCATGGCAAAAATACGTAAACAGTTGGGAAGCTCGGAAGATACTGAAACTGCGTTTTACGACGCGATCAGCCGTGCCGATATCGAGGCATTGATGGCCTTGTGGGCCGACGAGGAAGATATCCTGTGCGTCCACCCGGGTGCGGCGCGCCTGGTCGGACATGCGGCCATTCGGGCGTCATGGGAAGCAATTTTCGAACGCGGCGGCGTCAATATACGGCCGCGGCAACTGCGCGTAACGCAAAACGTCATGACCGCGATCCACAGCATTATCGAGGAAGTCAATCCAGCCGATATCGAGCGCCAGGAAATCCACATCGTTGCCACCAACGTCTACCTGAAAACGCCGCAAGGTTGGCGCATCGCAGCGCATCATGCGTCCGTCGCTCCGGGATCGGTCGGCGGCGAACAGTCAGTCAGTACCATGTTGCATTGATGATCTACACGGCTCCACGCTGGCTACCCGGCGGACATCTGCAAACGATTTACGCTGCCAAATGCGTCGCCACGCCGCAGGTCAACTATCGGCGCGAGCGCTGGGAAGCGCCGGACGGCGACTTTGTCGATGTCGACTTCATCGATGGCCAACCGAACAAGCCCTTGGTCGTGATGTTTCACGGACTGGAAGGGTCGTCCGACAGCCACTATGCGAAGTCCTTGATGGGACATATCGCCGCGCTCGGCTGGTCCGGAGCGGTACCGCATTTCCGTGGCTGTTCAGGCGAGTTCAATCGGGCGCCGCGCTTCTACCATTCGGGAGATTCGGCGGAAATAGACTGGATCGTGCGACGGCTTGCACTATCCGAACTGCGCGCTCAAAGCAGCCAATTCTATGCGACCGGTGTTTCCCTGGGCGGCAACGCGCTTCTGCGTTGGTTGGGGGAATCGCAACACCGGGCCGAAATCGTTGATGCAGCTTGCGCAATTTCCGCGCCGCTCGACCTGGCCGCCGGCGGCGCTGCACTTTCGCGCGGTTTCAACCTGCTCTATACGCGCATGTTTCTGGAAACCCTGAAACCCAAATGCCTGCATAAACTACATCAATTCCCGGGCTTGTTCGACCGCGACCACATGCTGCACGCCAGAGATTTATATGCGTTTGACAACGTCGTCACGGCGCCGCTGCATGGATATCGCAACACAGAAGACTACTGGCATCGCGCCAGCGCCAAGCACATACTTCCCGACATTTCCGTTCGTACCCTGGTGTTGAATGCGGAAAACGACCCCTTCCTGCCGAAACAATATCTTCCCAGCAATGCGTCAGGCCATGTTACGCTGGAATACCCTCCGCATGGAGGTCATGTTGGATTCACTTCAGGAGCCATCCCAGGTCATCTGGATTGGCTGCCGCAACGAATTGTGAACTTTTTGGGTTAAAGTGTCATAAAATATTCCCTTGGGCAAATTATCGCGTTGCCTGCGTGTAAAAAAACCAATCTCATTACTATTTTTTGATAGGAAATCCAATGTTCAATTGGTTTGATGCGACTGAAGCTCAACAATTCGGCACAACCCTCGCGGAATTCTATATCGAACGAGTCCCGGCGGACGATTCTGGCAAAACAGACAAGTCAATCAACAAGACGCAAGAAGTGATCAACAAAATGCTTTTGCAAATTCAAATTTACAAGGCAAACCACAACTTAAATATTTACAAGAAGGCGAAACTTGCAAATGCATTCAAGTGGAAATTGATTGACGCAAAATATCAGCCGGAAGTTGTGGATGAATTGACGAAAACGCTGCTGGTGAGTTTCTAGCCTCGATTATCCGACGCTGATATCTACGATAACCTCGGTAGCTCGCCGCTTTCGATTAAATTCGCGCAAGGTGCGCGAAAATCCATGTAAGACCTTTGCGCGGCAATCCGAGAATCATTCGTAAGCTGCGCGCCAGATGTGCTCGAAAGGCGCGCTCGCATTACCCCAAGTCTTTCTATCGAACCGCCCTCGTCATTTTGATTTTTTCAAATCGTTCTGCTGGCTGTTCCATTCGGCCTTGATCTCTCGTTCGCGCGCATCAATCACTGAATTATCGTAAAACGAAGCGTCGGGCGCTTTGCGCGCGATCGATAGCTGCTCCAAAGCCGGCAGCAACCCGCCATTGAGTGCATAGGATTCCGCCAGCGCAAGATGCTGCAGCGCCTGCTTGCCTTCCGCCGCATAGGCCTTCGCCAAAAGATCCTGGATTTGCGGTTCCTGCCTATACAACTGTGCCTGATCGCGCAAGTAGATTACCGCATCGCCGTTACGCCCTTCGGCCAGCAAGGCCTCTGCATATTGACGCGCGATCCCGCGTGAAACGGGGAATTTTTCGCGCGCGAGCGCGGCCCGTCGTGCGGCTTCTTTCGAGCGATTTGCTGCAAGCTGAATGTCGATCTCCAGGCTGTCGAGGATGGCAACAAAGGTCGGCGGCACATTCTCAGGCTGTTTCTCTGCTTTTGCAGCAGTACGCGCTTCCTGCAACAGCGTTTGCGCCTTGTCGAAATTCCCCCGCTTCAACGCGACAAACGCCAGCCCATACTTGGACGGCGCCAATTGCGAATACGGATTTTGTTGCAGCTGATCGTCAAAAAAGGCAGCCGCGTCGTGCAGGCCTTGTGTGCTTTCGTCTTGCAACACACGCAGCCGCGCACGGATCAACTGAAAGTCCACGCTATCGACGTGCTGCTTGTACGGAAGGCTGCGTATTCGTTCCTGTATATCTGCGATACGTTCGGTCGTCATCGGGTGATTCTGCAAGAAAGCAGGCAGTTCGCCATAAACACGTGTCGCCTTTTGCATCCGTCCAAAAAATGAAACCATGCCGGTGGTGTCGTAGCCCGCAGCCGACATAATCTGTAAGCCGACGCGATCGGCCTCTCGTTCGGCGTCCCGGCTGAAACTGAGCTGACGCTGAATCGCAAGCCCTTGTCCTCCCATCATCAATGCACCGGCGGCGTCCGGGCTGGAACGCGCAGCCAGGATCGCCATCGCCATCGCAGCCAGTGGAATCAATGCATCCTGACGCTCCTGATTCAGCATGCGGGCAATATGGCGCTGCGCAATGTGGCCGATTTCATGTCCCATTACACCCGCCAATTCCGACTCGCTCTGCGCGGCAAGCACTAGTGCCGAATGCACCGCAATGAACCCGCCAGGCAACGCAAAGGCATTCAGGGTCGGATCGCGCAGCGTGAAGAAGGAAAAATTGTAATTGGCTTCGCCACGTACTTCCGGCTTGGCATCCACCAGGCTTCCGCCCAGCATATTCAGGTATTCCAGCAACGGGGCATCGTCGAGATAATCCGGGTCGCGCCGGATTTCACGCATGATCTCCTCGCCCACTTTGCGTTCCAGTAAGGGTGGCAGTTCCTGGCGGTCGGTATCGCCCAGCGTTGGCAGGTTCTGCGCCCCCGCACTTGACGATATGGTAAGGGGCATTGCCCATGCCAGTGCAATAAAGAGTTGAAGCAAAGTCTGTCGCATCATATTACTTAGGGGCCGTTGCAAAACTAGCGATCATCGGGAATGCGTCCCTATGCATCAAGATTTTTTACGCTTGTCGGGTGATATGATACCCGCACTCGCGTAACGTAGACGAATCCCGGATATTTAGCCCATGAACACCCCAAAAAAACAAGATATTCCCGGCATCGAAGGCTCCATTCTTACCCATTTCGATGCTGCGGGCCAAGCACACATGGTCGATATCGGCGACAAACAAGAAACCAGGCGCGTAGCGATTGCGGCAGGCTCGATCAAAATGCTCCCTAAAACGCTTGCCATTGTCGAATCGGGGAGTGCCAAGAAAGGGGACGTACTTGCCGTCGCCCGTATCGCCGCCGTAATGGCCGCTAAGCGCACCGCCGATTTGATCCCGCTTTGCCACGCCATTCAACTTACCCATGTTGCAGTCGATTTTAAGTTAAACCCGGCAGATTCGTGCGTGATTTGCACAGTCGAACTGGAGTCGTTCGGCAAAACCGGGGCCGAAATGGAGGCGCTTAACGCAGTGCAAATCGGCATGCTGACAATTTAACACATTTGCAAAGCCCTGGACCGAGGAATGGTTATTACAGACGTGCATGTGCTGGAAAAGCGCGGAGGAAAATCTGGTGACTGGGTTGCCGGCGACGTGAATGCCGGTTCAAGCTGATCGTGTTTTGTTGCAAACGAGGTAAATACTTGCCGTCAGTTCCGGGTATTGCATGCCAAGGGCGTAACAGCCATCCAGAT
>JBIODP010000201.1:0-4972 GCA_044445195.1 Burkholderiales bacterium
ATATAAAAAGTAGCATTAAAAACATAGGGACAACATGACGACTCGATCTTCCGCAGCCACGCTGCGGAGCCCATTGCCCAAAGCAATGGCATGCCACCAATTTTTGGCCAAAAAATCAGGAGATCGACGATGAGCGCCACTGAATTCGATTACGTCGTCATTGGCGGAGGCTCCGCCGGCAGCGTCATGGCGGGGCGGTTGAGCGAAGACGCCGATACCCGGGTGGTTTTATTGGAGGCGGGAGGGCGTGGCGACAGTTGGGTGGTGAATACGCCGGCAGCGATCGTTGCCATGCTGCCTACCAGCATCAACAACTACGCGTTTGAAACCGTTCCCCAGGCTGGGCTCAATGGCCGGCGCGGCTACCAGCCGCGCGGCAAATGCCTGGGCGGCTCTTCGGCGATCAATGCCATGATTTATACCCGCGGACACCGTGCCGATTACGACCACTGGGCCGAGCTGGGCAACAAAGGTTGGTCTTACGATGACATGCTGCCCTACTTTCGACACAGCGAAAACAATGCGACGTTCAACGGCAAATTTCACGGCACAGATGGCCCGCTGCACGTTTCCAACCTGCAAACCGATAATCCGTTTCAGCAGATCTACCTGAATGCCGCCCGCCAGGCAGGCTACCCGTTGAATGACGATTTCAACGGAGAAAATCAGGAAGGCCTCGGCATATACCAGGTGACGCAGAAGAACGGCGAGCGCTGGAGCGCGGCGCGCGGCTACCTCCATCCCTACATGGGCGTGCGCCGCAATCTACAGGTGGAAACCGGCGCCGACGTGACGAGAATTCTGTTTGAGGGACGGCGCGCCGTGGGCGTGGAATACGTGCAAGGCGGCCAAACAAGAATCGTCAGGGCGCGCCGGGAAGTCATGTTATGCGCCGGCGCCCTGCAGTCGCCGCAACTGCTGATGTTATCCGGTATCGGCCCCGGCGCGCATCTGCGCCAATACGGCATAGCCGTGCTGCACGATTTGCCCGGTGTCGGGCAGAACCTGCAGGACCACCCCGACTTTATTTTTGCCTATCAAGCCAAAAGTTTGGACCTGCTGGGAATTTCCCTCGGTGGGTCGGTTCGCATGACCGGCCAGATCATCGAGTACATCCAGTCGCGCCACGGCATGTTGAGCAGCAACTTTGCCGAAGGCGGCGGGTTCCTGAAGACCGAGGCCTCGTTGGCGGCGCCGGATATCCAACTGCACTTTGTCATCAGCCTGGTAGAAGACCACGCCCGCAAACTGCATATGGCGCATGGCTATTCGTGCCACGTCTGCGTATTGCGCCCCAAGAGCCGGGGGCAGGTCACGCTTGGCAGCGCCGATGCGCGCCAGGCGCCGCTGATCGATCCGGCATTCCTGGCCGACCCGGACGATATGGAAACCTTGGTCAAGGGCTATAAGATGACCAGAAAGCTGATGGATGCTCCGGCACTGGCGAGCATTCGCCAGCATGATATGTTTACTGCCGACGTGCGGACCGACGATGACATTCGCCGGATATTGCGCGACCGTGTTGACACCATCTATCACCCTGTGGGCACCTGCAAGATGGGGATGGACAACATGGCGGTGGTCGACCCGCAGCTGTGCGTGCACGGCATTCAAGGCTTGCGCGTGATCGACGCTTCGATCATGCCCACCTTAATCGGCGGCAATACCAATGCGCCCACCATTGCCATTGCAGAAAAGGCAGTGGATCTGGTGCGTGCCTCAAACCCAACCTGATATTGAAATAAACACTATGACCACCAGACCCTGGACCGCCAGCTACGGCACCATCCCCGCTGAAATCAATCCGGACGCCTACCCATCGGTGGTGTCCATGCTGGAGGCGGCCATGACGGCTTATGCCGACAAAGCTGCCTTCACCTGCTTTGGCCAAACCCTGAGCTATGCGGAAATAGACCGCCAGTCGCATGCTTTTGCGGCCTATTTACAAACCGCATTGGGCGTAAAAAAGGGAGACCGCATCGCGGTAATGTCGCCTAACTTCATTGCGTTTCCCATTGCATTTCTGGGCATTGCGCGCGCCGGCGCCATACAGGTCAATGTCAATCCCTTGTATACGCCGCGCGAACTGGAGCACCAGCTCAACGATGCCGGCGTGAAGATCATCGTGATCTTCAGCGGCGTGGCCTCCACGCTCGCCGATATCATGGCAGACACCCAGGTTCAGACTGTGCTGACCGTGACGCCGGGCGACGGCACGGTAGCCAAGCTGCCCAGTCCTCCTGTCGATACGCGCCTGTCCGGCTGCAAACCTTTTGCAGCCGCGCTGTCCGAAGGCGCTGTCTTACCCTTTGCGGCTCCGGTCTTGACCGGCGATGACCTGCTCTTTCTGCAATATACCGGCGGGACCACAGGGATTTCCAAAGGCGCCGCGCTTTCGCACCGCAACCTGGTGGCCAATGTCGAGCAGTTCAAGGCATTTGTATCGGATATCCTGCGCCCGGGGCAAGAAGTGATCGTAACAGCCATTCCGCTGTACCATATCTTCGCCTTGATGGTGAATTTCATCAGTTACTTTACGGTCGGCGCCAACAATTGGCTGGTGCCGAACCCGCGCGACTTCAACGCCTTCATCGATGTGCTGAAGGCTTCGCGCTGTAGTGTGTTTACAGGCGTGAACACGCTTTATGCAGGTCTGGTGGCGCACCCCCGCGCCAAAGAGATCGATTTTTCCCACCTGCGTTTTGCCGCCGGCGGCGGCTCGGCCATCATCGGCGCCGTATCCGACAAATGGCTGGCGCTTACCGGCACGTTCATCCGCGAAGGCTACGGCTTAAGCGAAGCCAGCCCGATAGTGAGCTTCAACCCGACCGCCGTCAAAGCATTCAACGGCACCACCGGGTTGCCGTTGCCCTCCACCGACATCAAGCTGCTCACTGACGACGGCAATGCGGCGGCGCCGGGCGAACCGGGCGAAGTCTGCGTAAAAGGCCCGCAGGTCATGCGCGGTTACTGGGAAAAACCTGAAGTCAACGCCACTGCATTTACCGAAGACGGCTACTTCCGCACCGGAGACATCGGCCAGTTCGACGAACGCGGTTTTCTGAAAATCGTCGATCGCAAGAAGGATATGATCATCGTCTCCGGTTTCAATGTGTTCCCCAATGAAATTGAAGCTATTGCTACCGGCTGCCCCAGCGTGCTGGAGTGCGCATGCATCGGCATCGCCGATGCAAAAACAGGCGAGGCGGCGAAACTGTTTGTTGTACGCACGCCGGACAGCACGCTGACGGAAGCTGAATTGACCGACTACTGCCGCCAGGAATTGACGCCCTACAAGGTACCCAAGCAAATTGTATTTGTCGATGCTTTACCGAAGTCCACCGTTGGAAAACTTCTGCGCCGCGAGTTGCGCGACGTAGCGTGATTTTTTCTTAACCTCCCGAGGAAACACCATGAACGCTCCTGCCCAGAACCTGGACCAAATTCAAATCCCTGTCGAATTCCAGCTCTGTTTCGACCGCCAGCGTCTCGCCTATCTGGAACGCCCCGAGCCCAGCTACGAAGAGCGCCTTGCCGATTTGCATTCCCTCTCGCGCATGCTCAAGGAAAACCGCGATGCATTGGTGGCCGCCATCAACCGGGATTACGGAAACCGCTCCGAATTCGAGACCTTGTTTGCGGAGTTTTTTGTGGTGCTGGAGACCATCAAGGATGTCGCCAAGCATTTCAAAAAATGGATGAAGCCGCAGCATCGCCACATTGACTTCATGATGTACCCAGGCGCCTCCAACCGGGTCATCCCGCAACCGCTGGGCGTGGTGGGCGTCATCGTGCCGTGGAACTTTCCGCTGAACCTGAGCTTCTGTCCGCTCGCCTCCATTTTTGCGGCGGGCAACCGCGCCATGGTCAAGATGTCGGAGAATTCCCAAAATCTGGCCGTTTTGCTGGCGCAGATCAGCCCGAAATATTTTCCGGAAGACAAACTCAAATTTTTTGAAGACGGCGGCGGCAGAGGGCCTGCATTTTCGTCCATTCCGTTCGATCACATCCTGTTTACAGGTTCCGGCACGACGGGGCGATCCGTCATGGCCAATGCCGCACGCAACCTGACTCCGGTCACCCTGGAGTTGGGCGGCAAGGCGCCGGCGGTGGTCGGCCCCGACTACTCCATCAAAACCGCTGCGGAACGCATCATGTGGGTGAAGATGATGAACGCCGGGCAGATCTGCACCAACATCGATTACGTGTTTATTCCTGAAGGAACTGCCGACGAGTTCGTGAAGCAATGCAAGCGTTTGATCGCTGAACGATACCCGGACCTCGACACGAAAGACTACACGTCTATCATCGACCAGCGCTCTTACGACCGGCTGCAAAACACGTTGGAAGATGCCCGAGCCAAGGGCGCAACGGTCGTGAATCTGGCCGACGGACAAACCCCTGACGCATCAATGCGGAAAATGGCCCCGCACCTGGTGCTCAACCCTACGCCGGATATGGTGGTTTCGCAACGGGAAATCTTTGGCCCGATCTTGCCGGTGCGCACCTACCGCGACAGGCAGGAAGTGGTCAACTATATCAACAGCCACGACCGTCCATTGGCACTCTATCCGTTTACGAATAATAAAGCGCTGCAAGACTTCTACATTTCACGCGTGATGTCGGGCGGCGTATCCGTTAACGAAGCCTTGTTGCATGTGGCGCAGCATGACTTGCCCTTTGGCGGCGTCGGACCCAGCGGTATGGGCCACTACCATGCACGGGAAGGTTTTATCACATTCTCCAAATTGCGGCCGATTTTTTACCAGGGGCCGTTCTCCGCGATTCAGATGCTGTTTCTGCCACCCTATGCCAACAAGGCCATGAAAATTATAAACTTGTTGATCAAGCTTAAAGGGTGAAGTGGGGGGGTGAACCGCTAATCAATGGTGCCGGTTTGCACCCCTCGCCAATGGTGCCGGGTTTGAGCGCGCGCCCGGCGGGGGGGGGGGGGGGGGGGGGGGGGGGGGGG
>JBIODP010000202.1:0-4920 GCA_044445195.1 Burkholderiales bacterium
CCTTGAATCTTCTGCAGCAGGATGGTGCCGACAAGCGTAGCGTTCGGCGTCGAAAAATGCGGGCAATGTCCGATTTGGCCTATCGGGAATCATTGCTCTTCAGGACAACGACGGTAGCGAAATCATAGCGCGATTGCCCTGGCAACTACCGCCAGTGCCAGACCTTGCGCCAAACGCTGTTGCGATGATGGGGACGACGGCCGATCGCTAAGGATGAACAGGGAGGCCGCGCTCAACAATAAACCCACCGCCGTATTGGCTTTCATTTGAACCGCGCCGGGAAGAATGCTTTTCAACAATGGAATGGAAAAGATCCAACCGACAAGCACTATCAACCCCAATGCAGCTGTCGCAACAGCAGTCCATTTTGGAAGAGTGTGCCAATAGCCGCCCCAAAAAAATTTGCTCAATACTTTTTTTGAGATTACAGGTTCGCTGCCACCCATAGTCGGCATCCCGATCAAAAATTATAACCAGCTGCGAAATTTAGTTGGGCCGAGGAATCGGCGCGTTTTAAATATATACCATTTCCGGAAAACGCATGCGAAGGCATTAATTTCACAGAAAGGGGTAACATGGTCAAAAAGGCGTTGTTCAGGATTGATTATAGTCAGGGCAGTTTTTGTTGCGGCGCGTCAAAAATAACATCTCTGTCGATGCGGGTTACGCTGCAACTTTCAAAATTGCCTTCCGCATATTGGGAAAATCTGAAAGAAGATGCCATAACGTCATAAAAGAGTAATAATTCTAATAAATTCTGTGGTTTCTCTGGAAAAAATGCTTTAGTATTGGTATCGTAAAATGGGCGTAGATTCACATGCGCTGATTGAACATTCGTTATCTTGCTGTGGAGACCAGCAAGGAACGTCGTGAAATAAAATTGAAAGCACTCAACTCATAGAGCGCATTCACTTCTCACGATTCAGTTAAATAACCGAAAGCGAGAATAATATGAAACTGGTTCATAAATCAAAACGCATGACGTCCGTAGATAAAGCATGGCTGCGGATGGACACTCCCAATAATTTGATGGTGATCAACGTTGCCATGGTGTTCGACAAGCACCTCGACATAGAGACTGTCAAAAATATGCTTGAGGATCGCCTGTTGCCGCTGGACAGATTCAGCCAGCGGGTTCATTTCGGCATAGTCGGCGCTACCTGGCGCCCAGATCCAGAGTTCGATCTGGATCGGCATTTGGGGCAGATAAGCTTGCCGCCTGGCGCCGGAACGGCGGAATTGCAAGAGTTGATCGCTTTACGTGCCAAGAGGCCGCTACCGTTGGATAAGCCGCTTTGGCACATCGACATTGTGCATAATTATGAACATGGGTCGGTGCTCATATTCAGGTTGCACCATTGTATCGCAGATGGAATAGCCGTCATGGATCTCCTTGTCAACTTGACGGACCCGGAACCGGGCAGCGCGCCGTTGGCGGAAAAGGAAAAGGAAAAACCTGGAAGCCGTTTGACGCTTGGAAAAATTGTCAAATTTGGGATTTCATTGATTCACGAATCGGCAATTCTGCTGTTTATGCCCAACGATTCACGCACCCGGTTCAAAGGCCAACCCGACATCGACAAGCAAGCTTCATGGGGCGAGCCGGTTCCTCTTTCAACAGTCAAGGCACTGGGCCGCGTCTACGGAGCGACCATCAACGACGTGATGCTGAGTGTGGCTGCTGGCGCACTGCGGAAATATCTCCAGATGCATGGCGATCAGGTCGACGGGCGGTTTGTTCGGGCATTTGTACCGGTCAACCTGCGCCCCAAGGACCAGGACTATATGCTCGGTAACGAGTTCGGGCTGGTGGCGGTGGATCTTCCCCTCAGTCTGGAAGACCCGATAGAAAGATTGGTTGCCGTGAATCGCACCATGAGCAGGATTAAGCGCTCTGCTCAGGCTCAACTGTCAAAAGGGATATTGGGCATAGGCGGCCGGATGCCGCATTTTATTCAGAATTTTATGTTCAACCTGTTCTCGAACCGAAGTTCGGTTGTTATTACCAATGTCACAGGCCCCGAATCCGTGCGCTATATGGCTGGGGCAAAAATGAAGCAACTCATAGGCTGGGTGCCGCAGAGTGGAGATGAGGGAATTGGCATTTGCATACTTTCGTATCAAGGAACCATTCAACTCGGATTGCTGGCGGACAAGAAGCTGGTTCCCGATGCCGGCGCAATGATGAAGATGTTCCGGCCTGCCTTCGACGAATTGTGCAGTCAGATCAACCCCCGCCCAGTGCCGATTCCAGGGGCAGAAGGTTCGTTCGCTCCAACAGACGTTGATGTCCACGTTGCTTCTAAAGCCGTAGGCGAAAACTGAGCCTGCCATGCAAAACTTGAATCGCGAGCGGTTCATCCGTTCGCGATTTAACCTATCTGCTTCAGTCTATCTTTTCCCAGGAGTTGTTCGTGAAATTTTTTTTTCAGCTAATCTTCGCATTGATTTCAACATTTTTTGCATGTAACGCTGCTATCGCGGAAAGCCAGTCGCCAAGGGCCGAACGATACCCTGACGCCAAGCAGGGGGACCACTTTTCATATGTCAATGGCGTCTCGTTGATCAAGTGCAATCACTGGGAAGTGAAGGAGGCGAACAAGAGCGGCGAGATTGTGAGTAAGTGCGGCGACAATGCGCTTTACGTGGCCGCCGATAATGGCAACCTGATCATGGCGATGAATGACAAAGGGGACGCTGTTGTCAAGTTTACGCCGTTCTTCCCTGAGTTGTCCTTCCCCTTATTTGTCGGCAGGAAATGGTCAAGCAAATATAGCGGCCAAGAGGGAATCGTCAAGTGGACTGGCGATATGAGCTGCGAAGCGACTGCATTCGAGGAAATCAAGGTTGCCGCTGGAAAATTCGACGCCTTCCGCATCGAATGCCTGAATAAATGGGATTCAGGCATTGTATTTGTTCACGGCACGAAAAAATCGACGCACTGGTATGCCCCCGCTGTTCATTTAAAGGTAAAGTCCATTAATGAAGAGAGCAGATGGAGTTATGAAGTTGCGGGCACCGACTTTCATTAAGAGGGCAAGCGATGCGTTACATTTCACGCATCGCATTGTAGGCGCCAACTTTCATTCTTACGCGAAATGGCAAATATAGTCGAGGGTTTCAATAACTTCGATATCGAAACTGGAATTGCCCGGCACCTTGAAACTTTGGCCTGCCGCATAGGGCGACCATGTCTCATCTCCCTGCAAGCGTATCCGGCATTTTCCGCTATTTAACTCCATAGTCTCCGGCGCGCCCGTATTGAATTTCAGCGTAGATGGGAAAATCACACCGAGGGTTTTTTTGCTTGCATCCGGAAAAATGACAGTGTGGGATACGCATTTTCCATCGAAATAGATATTGGCTTGCTTAACGACGGATACGTGATCGAATTGGGTACTCATGCTGGATCGTCTTTCGTTCAATATGTTGGATGGTATGGTGAGTCGGATGTCCGGGGGGCTGTTACCGGCCGCGTTTTTCCCGGGCAATGGCGGCGATTCGCATGCGTAGCGCATTGAGCTTGATGAAGCCGCCTGCATCGGCTTGATTGTAGGCGCCGCCATCTTCATCGAAAGTGGCAATATTCATGTCGAACAGCGAATCCGTTTTGGAGTCTCGCGATACCACAATCACGTTGCCTTTATACAGTTTCACTCGCACCCAGCCATTGACCGATTGTTGAGTATGGTCGATCAATGTTTGCAGCGCAGCGCGTTCAGGCGACCACCAGTAGCCGTTGTATATCATTGACGCATAGCGCGGCATCAGGTCGTCCTTCAAGTGCGCAACTTCGCGGTCAAGCGTAATCGATTCGATCGCGCGATGCGCGCGCAGCATGATAGTGCCGCCCGGCGTTTCATAGCAGCCCCGCGACTTCATCCCGACGTAGCGGTTTTCGACCAGATCGAGGCGGCCTATGCCGTGCTTGCCGCCAAGTCGGTTGAGTTCGGTCAGCACCGCAGCCGGCGATAGCCGCTTGCCGTTCAATGCAACGATGTCGCCTTTTTCATAGGTTATGTCGAGGTATTCAGCGGCATCCGGCGCCGCTTCCGGGCTGACGGTCCAGCGCCACATCGATTCTTCCGCCTCTGCGCTCGGATTTTCCAGGTGGCGCCCTTCAAAGCTGATATGCAGCAGGTTGGCATCCATCGAATACGGCGCGCCGCCGGCTTTGTGTTTCATGTCGATGGCAATGCCAGCATCTTCCGCGTACTTCAGCAATTTTTCGCGCGACAGCAAGTCCCATTCGCGCCACGGCGCAATGATCTTGACGTTCGGCATCAAGGCATAGGCGCCCAATTCGAAACGCACCTGATCGTTGCCCTTGCCGGTGGCACCGTGCGAGATGGCGTCGGCGCCGGTTTCACGCGCGGTCTCGATTAAGCGCTTGGCAATTAGCGGCCGCGCAATCGAGGTTCCCAGCAGGTACTCCCCTTCATAGACGGTATTGGCGCGAAACATTGGAAATACAAAGTCGCGGGTAAATTCTTCGCGCACGTCGTCAATATAGATATTCTCGGGTTTGATGCCGAATTTAATCGCTTTTTGGCGTGCCGGTTCCAGTTCTTCGCCTTGGCCGAGGTCGGCGGTGAAGGTGACGATTTCACATTGGTAATTATCTTGCAGCCATTTCAGGATGACTGATGTGTCGAGTCCGCCGGAATAGGCAAGGACGACTTTCTTGATATCGCTCATGATTTTTCTTTCAAACATTTATCAAATTGTAACTATTCAGCCGCTGGCGCGCGTGCGGAGTGCGTGTTGAGGAAAGATCGCGTCTTCAAGTAGACGGACTCATGACCGCTGGTTACTGGCGTCATGCGCACCCCCGCTCACACTTCGTTAAATCGCTCGCGCCTCTTTCCCCAAAACGCACTCCGCACTCGCGCCAGCGGCTGAATAATCACGATCGGCGAA
>JBIODP010000203.1:0-4901 GCA_044445195.1 Burkholderiales bacterium
AAATAATATATACCATTATTCTTGTCCATGCAAGAAATAGCATGAATCCCCTTGGCGGCCCGCCTTGATGAAGCAGCCCATGCCACAGCATTCCGGTCAGGCAGATATCCTGATCGTAAAATCAATGCCTACTTCACCCCAGAATTTTTTCTCATTTTCCATCCAGAACGACACGGTAGGATGATGCAGGAACCACCCGCTCCTGAGTTCCAGATCGATCTTGTTTTTCATCCTCAGACGCAGTTCATCCGGATTAACCTCAATCCGCGTATGCATGAACATCACAGCGAGACGCAAGGCCAATATTGCTTTAGCCAGATCAACGTCCACCAAGGCTTCATTTACTTTCCGTAAATTTCCCTTATGACCCAGGATAAGCGTGCTGACGACGCGCTGTTCACGGGTGGTAAATCCGGGCAAGTCGGCATTTGCTACCAGGTACGCGGCATGTTTGTGATAACCGCTTTGGGAAACTGCCATGCCGACCTCATGCAACAAACCGCTCCAGTTCAAGTAGCGGGTATAGGTATCGCTGCTCGGTCTGAGCTGCGCATACAGTAGCCCGGCAACATCCGCTACGCGCTTCGCACGGCCTTCGTCGGCATGGAAACGCTGCTGGAAGCTGCGCACCGACTGCTCACGCCTATCGTGCTTGGTTGCGCGCCATTGCAAATCCCACAGGACGCCCATGCGCAATCCGGCTTCGATGGGCGTTATTCTATCGATGCCCAATTCCTCCATCACGCCGATCAGTATTGCCAACCCGCCGACAATGACGGTACAGCGATCGGGCTTCATCCCCAGCAAATCGATCCGGCTCGTGTGCCCGAATTGAATCAGTCGCAATTTGAGCGCTTCCAGGCTAGCGCTGGAAAGCGTGCTGTCGCCCAGGTTATTTTTTACAATTGCATCGGCAATTGAACGAATAGTCCCGGAAGAACCGTAAGCGTTAGTCCAATATTGCGGATAATAGGGTGGCGCCGCATCCTCGAAATAGCTGCGTGCGGAAAGTACCGCTGCATCGAACGACATGGCATCGATGCGTCCGCCGGGAAAAAACGAAAGGCTTTGCATGACATTGCCGACGCTGAACGATTCGACCCGCTCGATCTCCTGACCTTGCCCAAGAATCAACTCGGTGGAACCGCCGCCGATATCCAGCACCAGCCGCCTTTCATTCGGCGCGGCAAGCGTGCTGGCAACCCCCATATAAATCAGCCGGCCTTCTTCTTCACCTGAAATGATTTCAATCGGATGTCCCACTGCCTGTTCAGCCAACGGCAAAAATACCGCCGCGTTCCTGGCTATGCGCAAGGTATTGGTCGCAACCACCCGCACTGCATCGAGCTGATAAGCGCTCAGAATGGCCTTAAATCGCGCAAGGCACTCCAACGCTCCCTGCATCGCCGACTCCGTCATATTATTGCGGCTATCCAGTCCTGCTGCCAAACGAATCGGATCGCGCGCGCTCTTTAATATACGAATCGCCTCGCCATCGTGGTGCCCAATGTGCATGCGGAAGCTGTTGGAACCCAAATCTACTGCAGCAAACATTCCATCCTCTCGTCAAAAATTCATTGATATGTAAATATCTGCCATTTTTGCCATTATGCCTTTATAGCCACTCGCCGTCATTTTGAATGGCATTGAAACAGCGACTAGCCAGAAAAATAGTTCAATTGGCGTTCAATCGCTTCGAATGTTTCATTTGTTGCACGCTGAACGCAGAAGATAAATAGCTAATGTGACGACTTGATGACACTCGCCGGGAGAGGAAATACGGTATACAGCAAGCAAATGGCGGGGAGAATGCGCAATCGCCGGGCCGCAGTCAGGAAACTGCGGGCATGATGAGAAAAAGCGGGGGAGCACACCTCGCTGGGAGTATTCCTACTCGGTTGACCGTGCGCCCGGTGGCGCGGACAGCATGAAGGACAGGTGCAATCCGACCGCACCGCCAGCCATCTGCACCGGACCTGTGGCAGTCGCCGGAGAAACTGCTCGCACCGCACGTATTGTCGATTTGCCGCCGAATCCTGTTGCACCGATGCCAGCCCAGGTCGCAGCGCCCCAAGCACCGGCAATCATCGTCATGCAAGTCAACGCAGCAACCACTGCTCCGGTTCCACGCTTGGGTGAACGGAACGCCGTCGGCATCGGCGATTCAGCCAATATTGCCTCGGCGCGGTCGCGCCACTCCTGGCAGTTTTCCCCTTGCCGGGTCATGCGGCCGATCAATTCGCGCGCCGCCTGTTCGGATTGAGCTTGAAGCCGTTGGTTCATGACGCGCATCGCGTCGTTTTCCTCAGCTGCGCTAATTTCAGCTTGCAGCCGTTCCCGTGTCGCCTCAAGCGCCAGGCGCTCTGCTACCGCGCGAGCCTGTTCGGCAGCAAGCGCCTCCGCTTCCGCTTCAAGGCGCTGTTCGATCAAAATAGTCGCTTCGCGCTGTGCGGCTGCGCGTTGTTCGGCAGTCTCGCACACCCGTTGTTCGATCCTTACTTTTTCCTGCATCGATTCCAGTTCCTGTCGTTCAACTGCCGCCCGTTCATTTTCGATCCGCACCAATTCAAGCGCCTCAAGCGCTTTCGCTTTAGCCGCTTCGGCAGCATGTTGGCGTATGGCGGCTTGGGCCGCAGCCCGTTCGAACGATAACTTCTTCGCCTCGCGCTGAGCCTCGCTGGCCAATCGTGCTTCACGTTCTGCCTGCTCGCGGCTGACGACCAGTTTGGCATGCTGGTGCTCGGCCAATGCGCGCGCCTCTGCCTCTGCGCAAGCATGTCGTTCTGCAGCGTATTTTTTCTGAATCGAGTCGAGCGCCAGTTTTTCAGCTCTGCAGCGTTGCCGTTCCAGATGCGATTGCTGCTGCATTCGTTCAAGCGCCTGCTGCTCAAGCATGGCGCGTTCCCGCCCGGCATGCAGCAATTCGCTTGCTTCACGCGCCTTGGCTGTGGCAATCTCGATTATTTTTTGTTGTTGTTCGACCTGTTCGGCATCGATCACAGCCTGTTGTTTTTCGACCTCGCATTGTGCCTCAGCCGCCAAACGCGCCTTCTGTTCGATAGATTTGCGTTCCAGCATACGTTCAGCGTATTGCTGCTCGGCCTGCTCGCGTAACGCCGCCTCAAGCCTCGCAGCCTCCTCTGCTTGCACTTTTTTCTGCACCGCCGCTAAAGCCTGTTGATCCGCTTCCAACCGTTGCCGTTCAACCCGGCTTAACTCGACGACGGTGCGCGCATTTTGTAAAGCAGTCTTTGCTGTCAGGCGCTGCAAGTCATTCCGCGCCTGCAATTGCGTCAATGTATGCTTGGCGGCGGTGCACTGGGCGGCCCGCAACCGATATGCCTCGCGCTCCGCCTGCTCGCGAGAACGCATCAGTTCCGCATGTTCTCGATCCAACCGCTCGCGTGCCTCGGTTTCGGCATTTGCCGCCTGCTCGCTATCGCATTTTTCCTGGGTTGCCTTAACCACGCGCTGCGCAGCAATCACTCGCTTTCTTTCGAGACCGAGTTTTTCTTGCATGATTGCAAGCGCCTGCTGCTCTTCTTGCGTACGTTGACGTTGCAGGCGCGCCAAATCTTCAGCTTCACTGGCCGCCAGCAATGCCGCCTGGGTAGCCTGGCGGCCCAATTCAGCTTGTTCAGCAACGGTAGCCAATACCTCTTGTTCAGCCGCATTGCGCTCGGCCGCCATCCGGGCAGCAGCACGCTCAAGTTCAGCGCGCTCGCTTGCAAGTTGCTCCGCGCGTTGCTCCTCGTCGCGGCGCACCTGCACGGCAGCAGTTGCCTGCTGCTCGGCTACCTCGCGCAGCTTGGCCTGCTCGAGCGCCAATGCTTCAGCCGCCAACCGTTCGCGAGCCTGCATGTCGGCCCGATATTCAGCCTCAACCCGTGCCATTGCAAACGCCTGTAATTGCCGTTCAGAATGAATTCTGGCTTCGGTGGCAAGGCGGATTCGCTCATCGGCGTCGCGCTTGGCTTCTGCCGTTACCGCCGCAAGTCCTTCGGCTTGTTCGCGGCGCATCGCGGCGTCGCGCATCTCGACTTCTGCTTGCAAACGCAACTGTATTGCTTCCATCGCGCGTTGTTCCGACTCAGCACGCGCAAGGGCAACCGATTCCTGTTCCTGCTCGACCACAGCCCTGGCATGCGCTTCCTCGCGCGCCCGGACTTCGGCCGGTATACGTTTAAGCGACGATTCAAGCGCCCGTGTCTCTGCATCTTTGCGCTGCTGAACCAAATCCAGCTCTTCTCTGCGAACTACGCCCAATTGTTCTGCGGTTCGCCTGGCATCCCTTTCCTGCCGTTCGCGTTCACGCGCAAGTTCAGTGATCCGACACTCGGCCTGGGCGCGCGCCTCAGCCTCTTCCTTGGCCGCTTGTATGGCCAGGCTCCGTTCAGCCGCCAACCGGCGCATTTGTTCGGTTTCTTTCGCCAGTGCTTCGGCAGTATCAGAAGCGCGCGCAGTTAATGCAGATTCTGCGGCGCTGTGTTCTGCAGCGCGGCAGCGCGCTTCGCGCTCGGCGTTGGCCCGCATGACGGCAGCAGCGCCGGCTTCAACGTCGGCTTCGGTGCGGGCGCGCAGTTCGGCAATTTCATTATTGACGGCAATCGTACGCGCATGACTGGCGGCACGTGCCTGGCGCTCCGCTTCCAGGCGGGCGAGGCTGGCGGCAAGCTCCTCTTCCGAAGCTTTCGCATTCCGGTGCGCTTCCGCCCCGGCTTCGGAATCGGCTCGCGCCCGATCTTCGGCCAGCATTCTTGCCCGAGCTTCCGCCCGGGCGCGGTTCTCGGCAGCAACAGTCGCCTTGGCTTCGGCTTCAACCCGCGCAATCGCCTGCCGAATAGCCTTTATATCGACCACCCCTGCACGGTTCGGTAATTTATCTGCCGGCGCAGCCGATT
>JBIODP010000204.1:0-4900 GCA_044445195.1 Burkholderiales bacterium
CGATTATTGCGATCCGCTGGAATTAAGGGTTGATTCCGCGCTGGGCGTACCCGGGCTGATCGAGGCGGTCCGGCGCGGCAATGTGCTGGTGACCAATTCTCTTGGCGCCAATTTGCCGGAGTCGGGCGCGCTGCTGGGATTCCTGCCAGCCATTTGCGAGCACTTGCTGGGGGAGCCGCTGAAGATGCCCTCAGTCGGCACCTGGTGGTGCGGCGAACCGGCTGCGCTGGAAGAGGTGATCGACAGGCTGGATGAGTTCATCATCAGGCCTGCCTTTCCGCAACTGCGCCAATTTCCGGTATTCGGACAGGACGTGCAGGGCGTTCAACGCCAGCAACTGATCGATCGCATGCGGGCGCGCCCGCAGCAATATGTAGCGCAGGAACTGGTGCGTTTGTCGCAAGCGCCGGTGTGGCGCTCACGACCGGAAGGCCTGGGCGCATCGGCTATCGGCTTGCGGGTATTTGCCTGCGCAACGCCGGACGGATACGTGGTGATGCCGGGCGGCCTGACGCGCGTCGCCACCGGGCAGGATGCGCGCGTGATTACCATGCAGCAAGGCGGAAGCAGCAAAGACACCTGGGTGCAGGCTGCCGGCAAAATCGATACGGTGACGCTGCTGCATCGTTCCACCGATAGTAGCGACCTGATCCGCGAAGACACGCACCTGTCAAGCCGCATGGCGGAAAATCTTTACTGGTTCGGTCGCCATATCGAGCGTTGCAACAACATATGCCGTCTGATGCGCGCCGCGCTCGACTACCTGTTTACCAATCAGCCGGATGATCGAAGCAGCGAATGGCCTGCAATCCAATGGTTGTGCGCATTTTTTTACTTGATACCCGGTGATATGGCAATCCAGATCAGGACGCAAAATCAGGATCAGGGGCAACTGCCGGGACTGGAACACGCCACTATTATCAGCGACGAACAAATTGAATCCGTGTTGTTGCAGGCAATCGTTTCACTCGACGTGCCGGGGCTGGCCAGTCAACTGCAACAGTTGCATCGGGCCGCCAGCCATCTGCGCGAGCGCGTGTCGCTCGACAATTGGCGTACCTTGAACCAGATGACACAGCGTCTGGAAGGCGCCCAGGACGTGCCGTCGCCGGCGGACGCGCTCGCCATTCTGGATGAGGTAACGGCATCGTTGATGGGCATGGCCGGGTTCGCGATGGATGGCATGACGCGCGACAAGGGCTGGAGTTTCTTTTCCGGCGGCCGCCGCATAGAGCGCCTGCAATTCCTGTGCAGGGTGCTGGAGCGCGCGCTGCGCATGGATGTCGACAGCAGCCTGGAATGGCTGCTGGAATTATCGGATAGTATTGTCACCTATCGTTCGCGTTACATGTCGCAACCCGAATGGCTGCGCGTGCTCGACTTGCTGCTGCTGGATGACAGCAATCCGCGCTCGGTCGTATTTCAATTAAAGGGCTTGTTGAAGTACCTGAAAAAATTGGCGGACAGTTACGGTAGCTTTGGCGAAGAAATACTGCTGCCCTTATTAGCGGAATTGCAGGGGCTATCCGTTGCCGATCTGCGTTGCGGTAGCGCTCGCCTGATCGATCTGGTCGAGCGCATCAATCGCACCAGCCATGCGTTATCGGAACAGATTGCCGTGCGTTTCTTCAGTTATACCGGCGCGAACTTGTACGGAACCTCAAAAGCATGAACGAATTACCGGAAGCGTCAGGTCGCGTCGCGTGCTACAGCGTGGCCCACCAGACCGACTACAGTTACCAGAGCATTGTCACGCTGTCGCAGCAATTCCTGCATCTGACGCCGCGCAGTTTCCAGTATCAGCAATGCCTGTCGCATCGCATCAATGTCGAACCATTGCCGAACGATTGGGCCGAAGGCCACGATTATTTTGGCAATTTGACGCATAGCCTGACTCTGACGACACCGCATCAAGTGTTGGCGGTACGCGCCGAATCGACGGTAGAACTGTATGCCCGCCCTGGGCTGGAGCAAATCAAGGGATCGACTGCATGGGAAGTTTTGCAGAGCCAGATGCGCCAGCCACTGGATGAGATTTCGCTCGACGCCTGCCGGTTTCTGTACAGCTCGCCGCACATACTATGCAGCAGCGCGTTGCAACAATATGCGCAGCCCAGCTTCACGCCCGGCCGGCCGCTGATGGATGCGGCACTGGATTTGACCTGCCGTATTTTCGACGACTTCGCATTCGACAGCGAAGCGACGAACATATCGACCACACTGGATGAAGTACTGAGCGGCCGGCGCGGCGTTTGCCAGGATTTTGCCCACTTGATGATCGGTTGCCTGCGCAGCACAGGCTTGCCGGCCCGCTATGTAAGCGGTTACATCCTGACCCACCCCTCCGAAGGGCAGATGCGCCTGATCGGATCGGACGCCTCGCATGCCTGGGTTTCGGTCTTTTGTCCGGGCTGGGGCTGGGTCGACTTCGATCCAACCAACCGCAGTCTGGTGCAGCATGAACACATCACGCTGGGGTGGGGGCGCGACTTCAGCGACGTGACGCCACTGCGCGGCATCGTGCTCGGCGGCGGGAAGCAAATACTGGGCGTCAGTGTGACGGTTACTCCGCTGAGCAATATTCGGTAATGGGTGGAAGTTGGGCGGAAAAGCGTAGCGCATTCCGCCGTATGTGAATACCGAACCTGAAATTGACGCAGCATGGGCCGACGAAGTGGAGCGGCGTCATGCTGAGATTGAGGCTGGAACCGTGGCACTGCTCCCTGGCGCCGAAACCATCGCTCGATTGAGCGCAGAGTTGACCGACACAAAAATACATGCTTAGAGCGAAAGTCTCCACGGCAGGGTTAATCTGGAAATTGGAGCACCTTCAGTTGGCTTTTGTCGCGCTTCGTTTTGCAATCCGACTGTGAGCTTGCTTGTGGATGTGCTCAGGTTGTTCAGACAGGCGACCCGTGGCGTACTTGTGAAGGATGCTGGCTATCAGCGTTTGGTATGGAATTCCTTCCTCAAGCGCCTTAACCTGAATGTCGCTAAGATCGCCGGCGGATAGGCGGATGTTGACGCGACGATCTTTGATCGCGGTCGCACGCGCCGCCGCTTTGAATTTCGCAAGCTCGGCTTTGGTGGCAACGGATTTGAGTCGCCCTTTCTCATAGGCATCGAGGATTTCGAGTTCGTAGTCGTCAATTCTAGGCATCTGCTTCACCTTGATTCAGATAGTCCCTCGTCGCTTTACGGCTAGGGATAACGGTTTTTAAGAATAGATAATCTTCCTCTTCAACAAACGGCACCAAGTAGGCGTAGTTGTCGCAGGCAACGACCAAAACGCGCTGTTTCGGGTATTTTGCTTGGTTAGGGTGAGCTAATATGTCCAGCAGACCACCGGATTCGATAGCGACAACAATGCTCTCGAACGAAATACCCCGATCCGTTTTGAGCGTTTCGCCCTTCGCCGGATTCCATCGAAAAGGTTTCATATGCGCATGATATCATACTGTGTGCCTTTTGTCATCAAGCTGTTGCGAGTTTGTTGCGAGTTAATGAGTTGTCCGGTTCTGTAGCACGTCATCTGTCCGGTTGTCATGATGCAACGAATAGTTGTTTTCCCTCAATGCTTCATCAGACTAGGCGTCTGCAAAGTTTTCACCGGCGCCTCGGTCGCGAATAATTGCGCGCAATCCACTTTGTCGAAGGCGTAATGCTGTCCGCAAAAATCGCAGTCGATCTCAAGCGACTCCAGATCGGCCAACGCCGAATCCACCTCTTCGCGGCCTAGCATTTTTAGCATGCTGCCGACTTTTTCGCGGTTGCAGGCACAATGGAAGCGCGGGTGCAGCGGCTCGAACACCCTGATGGCTTCTTCCCAAAATAGCCGATGCAGCAGCGTCGCAATATCCGTATTCAATAATTCTTCACGGCCCAGGGTTGAGCCCAGGGTGACTGCGCGATTCCACGCTTCTTCTGCATCGTTTTCGTCAGCATGCGCGGCGATAATGCCGCCTACCTGCGGTAATTTCTGCAATAGCATGCCGCGCGATACTTCGCTATCCGCCGCCAGCCATAATTTGGTGTCGAGTTGCTCCGAACGCAGCATGTAGTTTTCGATTACCGTCGCCACACTGTCGCCATCCAGCGGAACGATGCCCTGATATAGCTGCTGCCCCGGCAATTTATCTTGTGGGTCCAGCGTAATCACGAAACGGCCTTGACCGTATAGATTCACCAACTGCGGCAACGTAGCAGCGTCGTCGATCCATTCGTCGTCTTTTATTTTAGCGGTAGCCCGCACCTGCAATTGCGAATCGCATTCGACTACCAGCAAGCGCACCGGCCCATCGCCATGGATTTGCAGCACAATGACGCCGTCGAACTTCAAATTGGCAGAGAGCAAAGCCGCCGCTGCCAGCATTTCACCCAGAATGATCTTTACCGCCTGCGGATAGTCGCGCCGTGCCAGTACTTGTTTCCAGGTTGCCGAAATGTCGACCAATTCACCGCGCACCGGGGCGGCGTCGAACATGAACTTCTGCAGCGAGTCATTCATTATGTGATCCGTTTCAAATTTGCTTTGAAAAACTTGCCGCGCTCGACATAATAAAAGGCGCTGCCATGCAAGCGGGCAACGTCCGCATCGTCGAGCGAGCGCACCGCTTTGGCCGGAGAGCCGATGATCAGACTGTTATCGGGGAACTCTTTGCCTTCGGTCACCAGCGCGCCGGCGCCGACCAGGCAATTCTTGCCGATTTTTGCGCCATTCAAAATAACCGCCTGGATGCCGACCAGCGAGCCGTCCCCTATGGTGCAACCGTGCAGCATGGCCTGATGGCCCACTGTCACGTTCGTGCCTATGGTCAGCGGAAATCCGGGGTCGGTATGCAACACGGTTCCTTCCTGCACATTGCTGTTTTCGCCGACGACGATCCATTCGTTGTCGCCG
>JBIODP010000205.1:0-4899 GCA_044445195.1 Burkholderiales bacterium
GAATTATGTGTCTCATCGTCGCCGAACGCAAATGGGCCCGATGTTCATGACGAGCGCACCTCCCGCGAAGACATTGCGCTGTCTATGGGGGGAAGGAAAAAAGGGGAAGAAAAATGAAAAGCCCGCGTCGATCACGACGCGGGCTTCTCTGTCTCCTCACCTCGAAGGTAGCGGATTTATTTTTGTAGGTGCGATATTGCAGCAAATAAGTTAAAAAGTCATTGTGCGGTGCACTATCTGTTGTTTTTTGTGAAAAAGACCTTAAACACACTTCAAAGACGCGCTAAGTTCAAATTGCCTGCCCGTATGTGCCACTGTCCTGCGATTACTTTATAATCAGCGCCACTATGCATGACCAACCTCGACCAATCTCGCCATGAATAATCAACGTATTGTCGAGCACTTTCACGAAAGTGCCGAATTAAAAATCCATGCTGCATCGGTTCTGGTTCAGCCCATCGCCCAAGCGATTGAACTTATGTTTACGGCGTTGTCAAACGGCAATAAAATCCTGGCGTGCGGGAATGGCGGTTCAGCGGCAGACTGTCAACACTTTGCCGCTGAATTGATAGGGCGTTTCGAGCGCGAGCGTTTGCCTTTGCCGGCATTGGCATTGACGACCGACACCTCCATCATCACGGCGGTTGCTAACGATTACAGTTATAACGAGATTTTTGCCAAGCAGGTGCAGGCGCTCGGCCAGTCCGGCGATGTATTGCTGGCAATATCGACATCCGGCAACTCGAACAACGTAATTGCCGCGATCGATGCCGCGCTGGAACGCGAAATGCGCATTGTTGCCCTGACCGGCAAGGGCGGCGGCGCTATTGCCGGAAAATTGACTGAGGCCGATGTGCATATTTGCGTTCCGCATGACCGCACGGCCCGCATTCAGGAAGTACACTTGTTAACAATTCATTGTTTGTGCGACGGTATCGACGTTGCACTATTCGGAGGGGATGTGAATGACTAATCGGCAGCGGATAGCAAGGACTTTGGCGGGTGTTGCTTTAACCGGCGCATTGGCGGCGAGTTTGCAAGGGTGTGTCGGTGTCGTCGTGGTCGGCGGCGTGGCGGCAGGTGCGCTGGTGGCGACCGACCGGCGCACGCTGGGCGCGCAAACGGAAGACAAGGAAATTGCTGCCAAGGCCAGTGACAGGTTGTCCGGCCTGGTAGGCGACGCCGGTCACGTCGTTGCAACCAGTTATAACCGCAAGGTATTGCTCACCGGCGAAGTAAAAGATGAAAAAATGAAGCTGGACGTGGTGCAGGAAGTCAAAAAGATTGAAGGCGTGCAAAGCGTGATGGACGAATTGGAGATCGGTTTCCCATCCAGTTTCGGTTCGCGTTCCGATGATGCCTTGATCACGGGGAAAATTAGCGTGACTTTCATCAACGAGAAGAAGCTCAATGCGAATTCGATCAAAATTGTCACCGAACGCGGTATCGTCTATCTGATGGGGCGTGTCACGGAACCGGAGGGAAAAATAGCAGCGGAGTTGGCCGCCGGCGTGAGTGGCGTGAACAAGGTGATTAAAGTGTTCGAGTATATTTCCGAAGACGAATTGAAAAAAATGACCGAGTTGCAAGGCGCGCGCAGTTAGGCGCTGTGCCAAGGCGGGCAGAGGCGGCAAAGTATGCAACGGGTGAGTGAACTTTGATTTACATCAAGTGTTATTATCGGTCGCAGGTTTATAAAGGATACCGGTAGTTACTTGCCTCATGTTAACTTTTAAAGTGTTGAAATAACAAATGAAATTCAATAATCTGAAAATTGGTATTCGCCTCGGATTGGGTTTTGGCATTCTCCTGATCGTGATCATCTCGCAGGGTGTTATTGGCGTCTATCAGATGGCTAGAGTCGAGCAAAGCCTCGGTGATGTCGTCAACGACAATAACATGAAGGTCAAAACCATCAACGACATGCGTCGCGACGTGACGGTGGGCGCCATGGCTACCCGCAACATCGCGCTGATGACCCAGGAGAGCCAAATCACTGCGGAGATTGCGCGCCTTGCAGATTCCCGCGCGGCCTACCAGCAGAAGCTGGCCAAGCTCAACGATCAGATCAAATCTGAGGACGGCAAAGCCAATCTGGCAAAGATTGAAAGCGCACGCGCCGATGCCATGCCGCTGGGCGACAAAGCCGTGGAGCTGGCGCGTGCGGGCAAGCAGGCCGAGGCGGCTGGCGTCATGATAAATGAAGTGTTGCCGAAGCAGAACGCGTGGCTCAGCGCGCTGGACGAAATGGTAAATCGGCAGGAACAAGTGGCGCACGACACCGTCGCCGCCTCCGAAGATGCGTTCAAGCAAGCCCGGCTGCTGACCATACTGGGGGTGACGGTATCGGTAGCGTTCGGCTGCATCATTGCCTGGCTGGTAGGCCGCAGCATCGGCCTTCCCTTGGTCCAGGCCGTTGCCATTGCGCGTCGCGTGGCCGATGGCGATCTCAGCGGCCGCATTGAGGTGGAATCGGCGGACGAGACCGGCGAATTGTTGCAGGCGCTGAAAGACATGAACGAGCATCTGGCCCGCACCGTCGGCCAGGTGCGAAGCGGCGCCGACACCATCGCCACCGCTTCGGCCCAGATAGCGGCCGGCAATCTGGACCTGTCGTCGCGCACCGAATCGCAAGCCAGTTCGCTGGAGGAAACGGCGTCGTCGATGGAAGAGTTGACCAGTACCGTCAAGCAAAATTCCGACAATGCGCGTCAGGCCGGCCAACTGGCGCAATCCGCTTCCGACGTAGCGGTCAAGGGCGGCGCAGAGGTGGCGCAAGTGGTCGACACGATGGGCTTGATCAATGCTTCGTCGAAAAAGATAGTCGACATCATCGGAGTGATCGACAGCATTGCATTCCAGACCAATATTCTGGCGTTAAATGCCGCCGTCGAGGCGGCCCGCGCCGGCGAGCAAGGGCGAGGTTTCGCTGTGGTCGCCACCGAGGTGCGTAACCTGGCGCAACGTTCCGCAGGGGCGGCCAAAGAAATCAAGTCCTTGATCGGCGATTCGGTCGAAAGAATAGATATTGGCGCCAAGCTGGTCAACCAGGCCGGCGCAACGATGCAGGAAATCGTCGACAGCGTGCGCCGCGTGACTGACATCATGAGCGAAATCACTGCCGCCGGCCGAGAGCAAACAGCAGGCATCGAACAGGTTAATCAGGCCATCGCGCAAATGGATGAAACAACGCAGCAAAATGCGTCACTGGTGGATGAGGCCGCCGCCGCCGCGGCATCCTTGCACGATCAGGCTGACAGCCTGGTTCAGGTGGTCAGCCTGTTCAAGATCGACGGCATGCATGCGGCCGCGCCCTTGAGGGTGGCAAGCCAGGCGCCGGTTGCAGAGGCGAATGTCGTACCCATTGCTGCCGTAACCCGCAGCACCCGTCCGGCGGCGAATGTGAAGCAGTTCAAACAAGTGGCGAATGTGCCCCCCGTCGGCGACGACTGGGACGAGTTTTGATCGCCCGGCGCATCTGCTACCGATGCGCCGCCATTACCTTCCCTGTCACGGCTATTGAAATTTTACGAATAGCCGCTTGACAAGTAGTTCTAACTAGAACTAAAATGGTTCTGCTCGGAACAAAGTGAGATTTTCATTTGGCCACAAAACCATTCCTGCCCGTGCTGCGCGAACTTGCCCGTTGTTATCAGGCGTTCGAGATGTATCACGCTGTGCATATCCGTGAAATAGGCTTGACCCCATCGCAATTCGACATCATCGCCACGCTGGGCAATACGGCGGGCATGACATTCAAGGAGCTGGGTGAAAAAACCCTGATTACCAAGGGCACATTGACCGGGGTAGTGGATCGCCTGATCGTGAAAAATCTGGTCCGGCGCGTTCCTTGCGCTCACGATGGCCGAAGCCAGATTGTGCAGCTGACCAAAACCGGCGAAGCCGCGTTCGATCAGGTATTTCCCGAGCATATGGCCTATATGAGCAAGGTTTTTACGGATTTCACGGCGGACGATTATGCGCGTATCCAGGCGGCTTTGCGGGATTTTCGCATGGCGTTCGAATCAACCGGAAAATCTTCTTGAATGAGGTTTCAAGCACGAGGTAGCAAGCACCATTTTTTTACGTCTGTTACGCTTCAATTCCGCATGGACGCCATTTTTAATCCTGTTCTTAATCCCAAAGGAAACCTGTCATGAAAAAAATCGTTGCTTTCGCGCTTGCCGCATCCATTTCAGCCGCGGTATCTGCAGCGCCTGAAACCTATGTCATCGACGGCACCCACACTTTGCCGCGCTTCGAATACAACCATCTTGGCTATTCGCTCCAGCTTAGCCGTTTCGACAAAACCAGCGGCACCATCGTGTTGGACCGTGCCGCCAAAACCGGCTCGGTCGATGTGACGATAGACGCCAAGTCAGTGGATACCGGCACGCCACTATTCAATGAGCATATCCAAGGCGCGGATTTCTTTGACACCGGCAAATATCCGACTATCACGTTCAAATCGAACAAGCTGAAATTCGACGGCGACAAAGTGGCATCGGTCGACGGTGAACTGACCATCAAGGGCGTCACCAAGCCGGTCACCCTGACGGTCACCATGTTTCAATGCATGCCGCACCCCATGTTGAAGAAAGATGCGTGCGGCGCCACCGCGACGACCACGGTCAAGCGTTCTGATTTTAACGCCGGAAAATACGCGCCTTACGTTAGCGACAATGTCTTTTTGACCATTCCGGTTGAAGCAGTCAAGCAATAAGAAGACGGTTTGATCGGGCGGGGAACGAAAAAGGGAAAAGGGTGGCAAATCCCGGAATGCCGGCGAAGTTCAAAATCTCGAAATATGGCACAATGAAACAAGCTGCACGTCATTTCATTTGTTCAACATCGCCGAGCTTCGTCAATGAACCATAAAAGTCCCGCCCACCCTTACCC
>JBIODP010000206.1:0-4886 GCA_044445195.1 Burkholderiales bacterium
CCGCGCGGCTCGTTGCGGTGCTTCAAATAGAAATAGTCATCGCACCAGCGTTTGAAGCGCGGATGCAGGTCGGCGCCGAACGGTTCCAGCGCATTGCGGCAAGTCTGGTGGAAATGCCTGGCATCCTCTTCAAAGCCGTAGTACGGCGTTAAATCCATGCCGCCGCCGAACCACCAAACTGAATCCTGGCCTTCAGCAGTCGCATTAAAAAAACGCACGTTCATATGTGTCGTCGGCGCAAAGGGGTTGCGCGGATGCAACACCAGCGATACGCCCATTGCTTCCCACGCCCGTCCGGCAATACCGGGACGATTTGCGGCGGCCGACGGCGGCAGGTTCTTGCCGGTCACATGCGAAAAATTGACCCCGCCGCGTTCAAATACCCGGCCTTCTTCGATGACGCGGGATATCCCGCCGCCGCCTTCGGGGCGCTGCCAGGTATCGGTTAGAAAATGATTGCCATCGACCTCTTCGAGCGCGGCGACGATGCGTGCATGCAGGTCCAGCAAGTAGGTTTTGACTGCAGAAGCGGAATTAGCGGCAGGAGTCACGATAGGCGCAGTAGAAGTGGAAACTGAAAAGATAAAGAGGAATTGTAACCCGCCCAAGCATTGCCTGCGCTCGGGTATAATGCAGAGTTTGATTGCCGAGCAGAAAATCATGGAAGCCGAACGTCTCAATTCCCTCGCCGCGTTGCTTGCGGACCTGACCACCCGCGAAGCCGAACTTCGGAGGTATCTTTGACTTCGATACGAAGTCGGAGAAACTAGAACAGGTCAGTGCCGAACTGGAAGACCCCACCGTCTGGAACGACCAGAAGCGCGCACAGGATCTGGGCAAGGAAAAGAAATCGCTGGAAGCGATTGTACACGCCCTCACCAAAATCGATGCCGATTTGCGCGACGCCGGCGACTTGTTTGCGATGGCGCGCGAAGAACAGGATGAGGATACGCTGGTGGCCGTGGAAGCAGACGCGCACGCGCTCCGGAAACTGATAGAAGGCATGGAATTCCGCCGGATGTTTAATAATCCGATGGACCCGAACAATTGCTTTATAGATATCCAGGCCGGCGCCGGCGGCACCGAGGCGCAGGACTGGGCTTCGATGCTGCTGCGCCAGTACCTGCGCTATTGCGAACGCAAAGGTTTCAAAGTTGAAATTTTGGAACAATCCGACGGCGAAGTAGCCGGCATCAAGACGGCAACGCTGAAAGTCGAAGGCGACTACGCGTACGGTTTTTTGCGCACTGAAACCGGCGTGCACAGACTGGTGCGCAAATCGCCGTTCGACTCAGCCAATGGCCGCCACACATCGTTTTCCAGCCTGTTCGTGTATCCCGAAGTGGACGATACACTGGAAATCGACATCAACCCGGCCGACGTTCGGGTCGATACCTATCGCGCATCCGGCGCCGGCGGACAGCACATCAACAAGACCGATTCCGCCGTGCGGCTCACGCATACGCCGTCCGGCATCGTCGTGCAATGTCAAAACGACCGCAGCCAGCATCGCAACCGCGCTGAGGCGTGGGCGATGCTGAAGTCGCGCCTGTATGAGCATGAACTGCGCAAGCGCATGAGTGAACAACAAAAACTGGAAGACTCCAAGACCGACATAGGCTGGGGCCACCAGATCCGTTCCTATGTGCTCGATCAATCGCGCATCAAGGATTTACGCACCAATTTTGAAACCGGCAACACCAAGGCGGTGCTGGACGGCGACCTTGACGATTTCATCGCCGCTTCCCTGAAACAAGGCGTTTAATTTCTTGATCGCTCCTCACATTCATCCGATTGTACTGACACCATGACAACGCACAACGAAGCAGCAGCACGGTCCGCAAACGAAAACTCCGAAAATTCCGAGAGTTCCGAGAACCCTGAAAATTCCATCATTGCGGAACGGCGCGCCAAGCTGGCGAACCTGCGCAGCCAGGGCATCGCCTTTCCCAACGACTTTCGCCCGCAACATAAAGCAGCCGCGCTGCACGCGCAATACGGCGAACTGGACAACGAAATGTTTGAAGCGGAGCCGGTAACCGTGAGCATAGCCGGCCGCATGATGTTGAAACGGGTCATGGGCAAGGCGTCGTTTGCCACCATCCAGGATGCCTCCGGCCAGAAAGCCGATGGCCGCATCCAGCTCTACATCACCAACGATGTAACCGGCGAAGCGGCGCATGCCGCTTTCAAGCACTACGATTTGGGCGACATCCTTGGCGCCGAGGGCAAGCTGTTTAAAACCAAGACCGGCGAACTGTCGGTCAAGGTCACCCATCTGCGCCTGTTGACCAAGTCGTTGCGCCCGCTTCCGGACAAATTCCATGGCCTTGCGGATCAGGAAGCCAAATACCGCCGGCGCTACGTCGACCTGATCATGAACGAAGACACGCGCCGAACCTTCAAGATGCGTACGAGCACGATCTCGTCGATCCGCAGTTTCATGGCAGAGCATGAGTTCATGGAAGTTGAAACACCGATGCTGCATGTGATTCCGGGCGGCGCGACGGCCAAACCGTTCATCACGCATCACAATGCGCTGGATACGCAAATGTTCTTGCGCATCGCCCCCGAACTGTACCTGAAACGTCTGGTGGTTGGCGGCTTCGAGCGCGTGTTCGAAATTAACCGCAGTTTTCGCAATGAAGGCGTATCGCCGCGCCACAATCCGGAATTCACGATGATGGAGTTTTATGCCGCTTATGTGGACTACCTGTGGCTGATGGCCTTCACGGAAGCGGTGATCCGGCGCGCCGTCATCGATGCGCATGGCACTGCCGTCATCATTTATCAGGGACGTGAGCTGGATTTGAGCAAACCCTTCCATCGCCTGACTATTATCGGCGCCATCAACAAGTACGCGCCGCACTATACCAACGAGCAATTGCACGATGCAGAATTCCTTAAGGCCGAATTGAAAAAAATGGGGATGAAGCCGGTCGCCACCGCCGGTTTGGGCGCGCTGCAACTGGCCTTGTTTGAAGAAACGGCCGAAGCGCAATTATGGGAACCGACTTACATCGTCGACTATCCGGTCGAAGTATCCCCGCTGGCGCGCGCTTCCGACTCGGTGCCGGGCATTACCGAGCGATTCGAGCTATTCATCGTCGGCCGCGAAATCGCCAACGGCTTCTCGGAATTGAACGATGCGGAAGACCAGGCGGCACGCTTCCAGGCGCAGGCAGCAGCCAAGGATGCCGGCGACGAAGAAGCCATGTATTACGATGCCGACTACATCCAGGCACTGGAATACGGGATGCCGCCGACCGGCGGCTGCGGCATCGGTATCGACCGTTTAATGATGCTGATCACCGATTCGCCGAATATCCGCGACGTCATCCTGTTCCCGCACCTGCGCCGCGAAGATACCGTGCGACCTGACCCTAAGCTGATGAATTTAAACTGAAAATCAGGCCAGATTAGGCTTTCGACGCAGATTCCCTTTATAATAAAAGCGCACCCACTCTTGGCGGCAAGCATGTGATTTGCCGCCGTTTTTATTCATGGCAATCAAACACTTTCTGCAGTTATCGGATTTTACGCCGGACGAGTTCGAGTACGTGATGGAACGCGCGCGCATTATCAAGCGCAAGTTCAAGAATTACGAACGGCATCACCCGTTGCTCGACCGTACGCTGGTCATGATTTTCGAAAAAAACTCGACTCGCACCCGCTTGTCGTTTGAAGCGGGCATGCAACAGCTTGGCGGCGCCGCCATCTACCTGAATACCCGCGACAGCCAGCTGGGGCGCGGAGAACCGGTGGAAGACGCCGCGCAAGTGATATCGCGCATGTGCGACGCCATCATGATCCGCACCTACGGGCAGGAAATCATCGAACGTTTTGCCGCCCATTCGCGGGTGCCGGTGATCAACGGCCTGACTAATGAACACCATCCGTGCCAGATACTGGCCGATGTATTTACGTATATTGAACACCGCGGGTCTATCGCCGGCAAAACAGTCTGCTGGATCGGCGACGCCAACAATATGCTGTATTCGTGGCTGCAGGCCGCGCAAGTGTTCAACTTTCACTTGAATATATCGACCCCTGCCGGATATGAACTCGACTTGCATCGGGTCGATCCGCAAAACACGTGCTATACCTTGTTCGACTCGCCGTCGGATGCGTGTGCGGGAGCGCATCTGGTCAATACCGACGTCTGGACCAGCATGGGCTATGAACAGGAAAATGCAGCGCGACTGAAGGCATTCGACGGCTGGATAGTCGACTCCGCCAAAATGCGCCGTGCTGCGCCGGATGCGCTGTTCATGCATTGTCTGCCAGCCCATCGGGGTGAAGAAGTATCGGCCGAAGTGATAGACGGGCCGCAATCCGTGGTGTGGGACGAAGCAGAAAATCGCCTGCATGTGCAAAAAGCATTACTCGAATATCTGGTACTTGGCAGGATAGAGTAGCCGTGCGATCACGCGAATAAGACCAAGAGCAGCCAGCTAATAATTTACCACCATACTATTCCCGAGAATCATGTCGAACATACTTCAGAGCGTCCCCGTTAACCAAAAAGTCGGCATCGCCTTTTCCGGCGGACTGGACACCAGCGCCGCCTTGCACTGGATGCGCCAGAAAGGCGCGATTCCGTACGCGTACACCGCCAACCTGGGGCAGCCGGACGAAACCAATTACGACGAAATTCCGAAAAAGGCCATGGCCTACGGTGCAGAACTCGCCCGTTTGGTGGACTGCCGCGAACAACTGGTTGCCGAAGGCATTGCTGCGTTGCAAAGCGGCGCCTTTCATATTTCCACTGCGGGCGTCACTTACTTCAACACCACGCCGCTCGGCCGGGCGGTTACCACGACGGCGATCGTGCGGGCGATGCGCGACGACGGGGTGGGAATCTTCTCCGATGGGTCTACCCACAA
>JBIODP010000207.1:0-4880 GCA_044445195.1 Burkholderiales bacterium
ATTATAAGCTCCGTTTGAGAGCGTGCTGCCGGCGGTGAAACCTGCTAGCGTAGGGTTGCTGCCTGCCACCGTGATCGGATTGGCTGAGGTTAGCGTGACGGCGCCGCTGCCGGATACCGTCGCCGTTACGCCGGTGGCGCCGGTGGCATAATTAATCTGCTTGGCAAGCGTTGCTGCGCTGGTGGTTGATGAATCGGTGGCGATTGCCGTTCCGTTCAGGGTGAGCGAACCTGCGGCAATGCCGCTGGAGTAGTCCACGCTGCTGCTGCCGACCAGATCCGCGCTAATGTTGCCGAACTGAAATGTAATCGTGCTGCCGAGACCCGCAGCCGATGGCGCGCTGCCTCCTACCGTGATCGGGCTGGAGGAGGTTAGCGTGACGCCGCCCAGATAAGTCTGCGCGGTGCCGGAGTTGTTCAACCCGGTGATGCCTCCGCTTGAATTGCCGCTGGTATTGGTCAGTGTCTGGCTGATGGCGAGATTGGAACCGTCAGCCTTGGTAAACTGCAGGGTGCCTGCCTCAGCCGTTCCGGTAAAACTGACGCCGTCTGCCGCCAATGCGGCGCCGACCGAACCGAAGCCCGTGGTTTGCAGCGCGCTATCCAGTTGCGCTGCAGACAGTTGGGAATTTGCGCCGATGCTTGCAATGACCGTGTTTCCCACTTGCAAGCTATAGGAATCGCCGCTTCCGGTGCTGACCGGCACAAACGTCACCTTGCCGGTGCTGGATGGCTGCGTGACAGACGCGGTTACCCCGGTGGCGCCGGTTGCCAGATTGATTTGCGCGGCAAGTGCCGTAGCGCTGGTGGTTGATGAGTCGGTGGCGATTGCCGTTCCATTCAGGGTCAGTGAACCAGTTGCAATGCCTTCTGTTGCCACGCTGGAACTAAGGGTACTGCCAATGAAGTTGTCGCTGCCGGCGCCACTGCTGATGGCGCTGGAAGTGCTGGCTTGCCCCGCTGTCGCCAGCGATTGCGCCTGGGCGAGTTGGGTGACATTGACGTTGTAACTGCCGGTGATCGCCGTGCTGGTTGTGGAGCCCGTCAATATCGATGAATTGACCGGCGTCACCGACAGTGAACCGAACATACTTGGCGAGTTGAGGCTTGTTACCGAAGACTGGAAGGTGCTGAGCGCAGAATTGACTGTGCCGTAAGCAGACAAGGTCGCTTGATAACTGGAGACTTGGGAATTAAGCTGGGTAAGCGGCAGCGACTCAACCTGCATCAGCTTGGATACGATACTGTTGACATCCAGTCCCGAGCCGATGCCCGCAGCCGATAATGCTGCTGCACCGCTATTATTGGCGACAGGTGTAACGGTAGAGATACTCACTTGCGCCCCCAACAAAAATCACAGTATAAATTATTAACGACACAAACAAAGCGGACTTTAGAGGGTCATTTCCCTGCTTATTTTGAAAGCGGATTTTAAAAATGCCAAAACTTCAAGCTTGTTGCTGAATTAGCAATCCTTGCTTCTGGTCAAGCGAGTCGGCGATTGCCAAGGCTTCTTTGGAAGGGATTTGGCGGAGAACCTGATTGGTTGATTGGTCCACTATATTGACGACAATGCGATGACTGGCGGGATCGATTGAAAACTCGATTCCCTGCGACTGTGCCTTCATGACGGTATTGATCTTTTGCACCGCTTGGCGTACCTGGCTGACGGAAGGTTCCGGGCTCACGGCTGCAACCGATGGCGCAGGCGATGTCGGGGCAGAGCCGGTAGTAGTGGCTGTTACAGGGGAGCCGGTCGCCGCAGCAGCGGTTGAATCGGACTCCGATGCTGGTGCTGGTGTGGCAATGGACGCGGGTTGAACCGCACTCCCAAGTGGTCGGATATCCATGATGACCTTCCTTTATGGGAAAAAACCCGACCTGAAAAAAAGGCCGGGTTACTCAGATTGCAAGATTAGTAGTTTAACGCAATAGTGTCAAGACCGAGTTAGGGGTCGAGTTCGCTTGCGCCAGCATCGCCGTGCCTGCCTGTTGCAAAATTTGATAGTGGGCGAGGTTGGCTGTTTCCGACGCATAATCGGTATCTTGAATCCGGCTTTGCGCTGCCGACAGATTCGTCGAAGCGGTGTTCAGATTGCTGATCGTCGAGGTAAAGCGGTTTTGTACCGCACCCAGGTTGGATTGCTGGGCGTTGATTTGATTGATCGCCGCACTCACAATATTGATCGCCGCATTAGCGCCGCTGACGGTGCTGAGGTCGAGAGAGGCCAGGCTGCTCAGCGACGATGAATAACCTGTCAGGCCACCGGCTGCGCTACCGCCTGCTGCGCCAATATCCGTCACGCTAATCGAACTGGACGAGTTCAGCGTCAATGTGCCCTGAGTGACAGTTCCCCCTGTATTGCCGGCGCCTGTAAGGTCGAGATTGCCGTTAGCAAGGATACCAGAGCCGCCGACACCGCCAACATCGGTAAATGCGGTTGCCGTCAAGCCGGTAGCGGCCAATACGCCTGCGGAAGAAGTCGCACTCGCCGATATATTGATGTCGCGTCCATCCGCAGCTGTCAGCGACAACAGTCCGGTGGTGGCGTCGGCTTTTGCCGTAACGCCGGATTGCGCTGAAACCGCGTTGATGGCATTAGCGGCATTTTGTATCTGACCGAGTTCAGTCGAAGATTGAGCGATGGAGCCGACGGCTTGGCCGTTGATCCAGAGTGCGCCTGTGGTGATCGCGCCGGTTGTCGCTGTCGCCCCTGCAACTGTCGTCGATGCCGTTGCGGTAACTCCGGTCAGGCTCGACTCGGCGTTGATGGCCGTTGCTTTTGCCGCAGCGCTCGATGCGCTGACGCCGGGGGCTGTGGTCGCATTGGATGCGCCGATAGTCGTGCCGTTGATGGAGATGGTCGAGGCCGTCGTCCAGGCGACGTTAGACACGGCGCTGGTGCCTGCGCCACCATAGTTGCCCAGCGTATCGGTGGTTGCACCTTGGACGCTCACGTTGATGGTTTGATTGGCATTGGCGCCGACCTGGAATTGCTCGGACTGGAAAGTGCCGTCCAGAAGATTTTGACCGTTGAACTGGGTGGTGGTCGCGGTATTCTGAATTGCAGCCAATATTTGTTGTGCTTGCGCATTCAGCGATTGGCGGTCGGCAGTGGTATTGGTTGCATTGGCCGATTCGACCGATAATTGACGCAGCGTTTGCAGATTGGAGCTCACAGAGCTCAACGCGCCGCCGGCGGTTTGCGCCAGTGAAATGCCATCGTTTGCGTTTTTCGCTGCTTGCGTGAAGCCGTTGATTTGCGAGGTCATGCGGGTTGAGATCGACAAACCTGCGGCATCGTCTGCAGCGCTATTGATGCGCAAACCGGAAGACAGGCGTTGCAGCGATTGCGAGAGGCCGGCCTGCGAATTCGACAGATTGATCTGGGCATTCAACGACGCTACGTTGGTATTGATATATGAGGCCATGTTGTTTCTCCTATGTGGATTCGAAGGTTTCCGGCTCAAGCGCCGTCAACGTTGGTTCGCCTGCTGGTTGACTGCAAATAAACCGCTGTTGTTTTCTTTATCGGACAAAGCTGGAATAAGTTTAGAGTTCAAAGCAACTTTAATTTTTCCACTCTTGCAGAAGATTAAGCTTGCTACCCTTCATCGGTTGCATTGGAACAATTCTTTAATGCTTAGGAAAAATTTAGATGCGTCTCAGTGCCAGGAACTCGCAGGCGGCGAAACGAGTAGGAAAAGTGAGTAGGTCGGAAAAGCGTAGCGCCTTCCGACAATCGACGAGTGCGAGCTAACTTACGGTGAGCATACCGCCGGCATGGACTGACGCCCCGGTCTTGACGGGGCGATATCTACTCAGCCAAGTAGGTTGGGCTGCAAAGCCCAACGCCTGCGACGGCAAAAAACCGTTGGACTTTGCAGCCCAACCTACGCATTGAATAACATTAATGGGGAGTGAATTTAATCTGAACGTCAGGCAATGTGTGTTCAAACCCCGCCCCGAAGGGCGAGGTTTGCCGTGCGCACCGATTGCTTAACCGTGAACAACGGTGAAGGTGTTATGCGCTCCCAAAGTCAGGGCGAGATTATTGTTTGCGCCAACCAACGTAATAGACTCCGCCCCCACGTGACCCGCAGTTTCGCTCCAGTACGTCAGCGTGCCGCCATTAAACGCCCACTCGCCGGCGCCGGTTACTGCCGCCGCATTACCGGCATTCGCGCCGGCCAGGGCATCGATCCACGCGGTTCCGCCGTTGACATTGATCTGGTCATTGGCTTGCAGGTTGGTAATCACGGAACCGCCGCCCTGCTGGGCATCCTGCAGAACGAATGTCTCGGCAACGCTCGATGAGGCGTTCACAACGTGATGGCCAGTGCCGTCCAGGTTGACGGTGCCGACACTGGCGGCGCCCATATCGACGATGTAAGTATTGTTGTTTGTCCCGCCCAGCGTCAGCGCGCCGCTGCCAAAATCCCTGCCGAGCTCGTAGGCGCCGCCGGGAGCGCCGTCCAGCACCAGCGTGTCGGCAGTCGATAGCATGGAAGAGCCTGCCAGGAGATTACCGAACTCAGCGCCGGTGAGCGTCAATGCCGTGCCATCCAACCCGGTCAGAACGAGAGTAGTGGCATGTTGCACTGCCGTTTCATTTGCCGTCTGGACGCCGGTGTTGAGAGCGGAGGTGATGTCGGCGGCAGTATCCAGAATGGTGACTACATGACCGGTTGTGTGGACACCTGCGTCGCCCGCCACATTTGCCACGGTGTCGGTAAAGCTGTAGCTCAACGCTCCCGTCACCGCTCCATCGGCCAAATTGGGTACCAGATCGGCTACTGTGTCGTCGATGGTGTAGGTATGACTATTAAGACCTACGCTCAGATCGCCCGCACTGCTGTCGAACAGCGTCTGCGCCTGCG
>JBIODP010000208.1:0-4844 GCA_044445195.1 Burkholderiales bacterium
GATCCAGCCGTCTGGCTCAAGATGGTGTTGGAAAAGTTGCCAACATGTCCCAATAGCGCTATCGACGACTTGCTCCCATTTCGCCGCGCCTAGTAACAGGTCTTAACCACATTTAAAACGTGGTAGGGCCGTTCGCTTACGTTCCATCGGCCATTCAGGATGGATGAATGGTTGCTGTTTTCGATGGAAAGCCCGAATGCGTCCGGCGGCAGGGGCTTGAGTCTTGCTTATGTATACGACCGGCAGGGTGAGTTGGTGGCAACCCTTGCGCAGGAGGGATTGATTCGCATGCGCGCAAAACCAAAAAGCGAGATAGGCACTGCCTGAAAATGAAATGCGCGTCGCTCAGTCGGCGCGTATTTTCAGAATCAACGCACCGCCCAGCAGGCTTTCAATCAGGTAAAAACCGCTGGCTACGCCATGTAATACCGCGAATTTCAATTTGCCGTCGGACGCCATTACGCCGGCGGGGCCGGCCGCCTCACGCAAGGCAGCCATAAAAGGCTGCAGGCAAAAATAACCGATCAGCGTACAGGCCAGCATGGCTCCCATCAAGCGCGCTTCCCTGCTGCGAACATGCTTGTCCTGCCATATTTGCAAGGCCAGCAATAAGGCGCCGCACATAATGGACAACCATGCTTCGACGCGAAACAGGTTACCGGCGGCAGTGCCCGCCAGCACACGGTCGAACAAGGTGGCAAAGAGGGTGGGCGCAGCCACATAACCGATCGTCCATAAGCTCCCCACCCACAAGGTAGCGACCAGCAGGCGCACCCGCATAAGCCGCATTAGCCACCTATTCCGCATGTTAAATGTAGAACACCTCAATTACTTCATATTCGCGTATGCCGGAAGGCGCTTGCACGGCAACCACGTCGCCTGCATACTTGCCGATCAAGGCTCGCGCAATAGGCGAAGTAATCGATATCTTCAGATATTTCAAGTCGGCTTCATCCGTTCCGACGATCTGGTAAGTCACTCTTTCGCCGGACTCCAAATCTTCCAGATGCACTGTCGCGGCAAATACCACCCGGCCTTCGGCGTCCAGCAAAGTCGGGTCGATGATTTGCGCCGCCCCTAATTTCCCCTCCAGGTCCGCAATCCTGCCTTCGATGAAGCTCTGGCGTTCCTTGGCCGCATCGTATTCGGCATTTTCCGACAGATCGCCATGGGAACGGGCTTCGGCGATGGCAGCGATCACCGCCGGCCGATCTTTGGTCTTGAGGCGCACCAGCTCTTCTTTAAGAAGTTCGGCGCCACGTTTGGTAATAGGTACTGAGCTCATGATTTCTCTTGATAAGTGAAAACCACAAAGCGTAAGCAGCGCCGCGACTGCCGACGCTTCCAGTAAGCCTTGCGGTTAAAGTTGTTACGGTTTAGTGTAGGTTTAGTGTAAAGTTTTATGCAAGCCTTGTAAATCATAGACGTGCAACTCGTCCAGATGCGCCATGCCTTCTACCGCCGCTTCGGCGCCGGCGATGGTGGTATAGGTTGTCACCCGTGCCGCCAGGGCTGAAATGCGAATTGCCCGTGAATCGGTAATCGCACTGCGTTTTTCCTCGACTGTGTTGATCACCAGCGCAATTTCGTGATTTTTGATCATGTCGACAATATGCGGGCGGCCTTCGACTACTTTGTTAACGGTTGCCACCGGTATGCCGGCGGCGGCAATCGCGGCAGCCGTGCCTTTGGTTGCCACTACCGAAAAACCGATATCCAGCAAATCCTTGGCAACCTTCACCGCGCGCGGCTTATCGCTCATCTTAACGCTCAGAAACACCTTGCCCGAACGCGGCAGTCTGACACCCGCGCCCAATTGCGATTTGACGAATGCCTCGCCGAAGGTCTTGCCTACCCCCATGACCTCGCCGGTCGATTTCATTTCCGGCCCCAGTATGGTATCGACGCCAGGGAATTTGACGAATGGGAAAACCGCTTCCTTGACGCTGAAATACCGAGGCGTTATCTCATGGTGGATGCCCTGGCTGTCCAATGACTGGCCAACCATGCAACGTGCGGCGATCTTGGCCAGTTGCAATCCGGTTGCCTTGGATACATAGGGAACCGTGCGCGAAGCGCGCGGGTTGACTTCCAGCACAAAAACCACATCCTGAAATTGTCCGTCGATTTCCTGTTTCTGGATAGCAAATTGCACATTCATCAATCCCACCACCTTCAGGCCCTTGGCCATCAATGCGGTTTGCCGCTTCAGTTCATCTATCGTTTCCTGCGACAATGAATACGGCGGCAACGAACAGGCGGAATCGCCGGAATGGACGCCGGCTTGTTCAATATGTTCCATCACACCGCCGATAAACGTGCGGTCGCCGTCCGACAGGCAATCGACATCGACTTCGATCGCGTCATTGAGAAAACGATCGAGCAATACCGGCGAATCGTGCGAGACTTTAACCGCTTCGCGCATATAGCGCTCCAGGTCGCGCTGCTCGTGAACGATTTCCATGGCCCGCCCGCCCAACACGTAAGAGGGACGGACGACCAGCGGGTAGCCGATTTCCTGCGCCAGCCGCAACGCGTCTTCCTCGGTGCGCGCGGTACGATTCGGCGGTTGGCGCAAGCCGAGATCGTGCAATAATTTCTGGAATCGCTCGCGGTCTTCGGCGGCGTCGATCATGTCGGGCGAAGTGCCGATAATCGGCACGCCGTTCGCTTCGAGGTCCAGCGCCAGCTTGAGCGGAGTCTGCCCGCCGTATTGAACGATGACGCCGTACGGTTTTTCCTTAGCGACGATTTCCAGCACGTCTTCCAGTGTCAGCGGCTCAAAATACAAACGATCGGACGTGTCGTAATCGGTGGAAACCGTTTCCGGATTACAGTTGACCATGATGGTTTCATAGCCGTCTTCACGCAATGCCAGCGCCGCATGCACGCAACAATAATCGAATTCAATGCCCTGGCCGATACGGTTGGGACCGCCGCCCAATACCATGATCTTCTTTTTATCGGTCGGCTGCGCTTCGCACTCCTCTTCATAGGTCGAGTACAGGTAAGCCGTATTCGTCGCAAATTCAGCCGCACAGGTGTCGACCCGTTTATAAACCGGCCGAATATTGAACGCAATGCGCTTTTCGCGTACTGCCTTCTCGCTGGTTTTCAGTAACTTTGCCAAACGGCGATCGGCGAAACCTTTTTGCTTCAACCGAAATAGAGTGGCTTTCTCAATATCTTCCAGCGATTGCGTCTCCAGCCACAGTTCGATATCGACGATCTCCTTGATTTGCGCCAGAAACCACAAATCGATATGCGTCAGCTGATGCACTTCATCCAGCGTAAAGCCCTGCGCAAACGCATCGCCGACATACCAGATCCGGTCCGGGCCGGGTTCGCCGAGCTCTTCTTCAAGGACTTCGCGATCCTTGGTTTTTTCATTCATGCCGTCAACGCCGACTTCCAGGCCGCGCAAGGCTTTCTGGAAAGATTCCTGAAAGGTGCGTCCGATTGCCATCACCTCGCCCACCGATTTCATCTGCGTGGTCAGGTGATTGTCCGCCTGCGGAAATTTCTCGAACGTGAAACGCGGAATCTTGGTCACGACGTAATCGATACTGGGCTCGAACGAAGCCGGTGTTGCGCCGCCGGTAATTTCATTGCGCAATTCGTCCAGCGTAAAACCAACGGCCAGTTTAGCGGCAATTTTGGCAATCGGAAAACCGGTGGCCTTGGATGCCAGGGCAGACGAACGCGACACCCGCGGATTCATTTCGATGACAATCATGCGGCCATCCGCCGGGTTAATCGAAAACTGCACATTCGAACCGCCGGTATCGACACCGATTTCGCGCAATACGGCGAGCGATGCATTGCGCATGATCTGGTATTCCTTGTCGGTCAGCGTCTGTGCCGGCGCGACCGTAATCGAGTCGCCGGTGTGCACGCCCATCGGGTCAAGATTTTCGATCGAGCAAACGATGATGCAGTTGTCCTTCTTGTCGCGGACCACTTCCATCTCGTATTCTTTCCAGCCGATCAGCGACTCCTCGATCAGCAATTCGCTTGTTGGCGACGCTTCCAGGCCGCGCTTGCAAATGGATTCGAATTCTTCGGCATTGTAGGCAATGCCGCCGCCGGTGCCGCCCATGGTGAATGAAGGCCGAATAATGGATGGAAATCCTAACTCCTTCTGCACCGCCCACGATTCGTCCATCGTATGCGCCACGCCGGAACGCGCGGAGCCGAGGCCGATCCGGGTCATCGCATCCTTGAATTTCGAGCGGTCTTCGGCTTTATCGATCGCTTCCGGCGATGCGCCGATCAACTCGCACGCATATTTTTTCAGGACGCCGTGGTTATGCAGATCCAGCGCGCAATTCAGCGCAGTCTGGCCGCCCATGGTCGGCAAGATCGCATCGGGACGCTCGGCGGCGATGATACGTTCCAGCATTCTCCAGGTAATCGGCTCAATATAGGTTACATCGGCCATTTCAGGATCGGTCATGATAGTGGCCGGATTGCTATTGACCAATATCACGCGGTAGCCCTCTTCGCGCAACGCCTTGCAGGCTTGCGCTCCCGAGTAATCGAATTCGCAGGCCTGGCCGATAATGATCGGACCGGCGCCGATGATCAAGATGCTTTTAAGGTCGGTACGCTTAGGCATTGTTCACATTCTCCCTCATTGCCCGCGTTTCACGAGACTGATCCATAAGGCTGATAAAGCGATCGAACAACGGCGCGATGTCGTGCGGACCGGGCGATGCTTCCGGATGGCCCTGAAAACAGAACGCCGGCTTGTCGGTGCGGGCAAAACCTTGCAGCGACCCATCGAACAGGGAAACGTGCGTGACCCGGCAATGTGCCGGCAGGCTTGCGGCGTCAACCGCAAA
>JBIODP010000209.1:0-4829 GCA_044445195.1 Burkholderiales bacterium
AGTATCGACAAAGTCCAGGCCAGCACATTGCGTTCCCTGACCAACTGATGGTATTTCGGATTATTCTGGATCTTGCCGGCTGAAATTATATTCGACATGGTTCGCTCCTTTTAGCGTCATCAATATTCAATCGCGTACCGGCATTAAACGCTGGGTGCGCTGGCCGGTTCAGACAGGCAGGACAGATCATCGGGGATTTGTTATAGGTCATCTATGTGTCTCCTTCTTGTGAGTTTTTCTCATATCGGTTAACTTTTTAAATAAAGTCACCTTTTTAATTTTTGCCATGTTGGGCTCAGCAGCCCAATAGCGGCACTCATTTATAATTAAATATACAACTTTTTAGAGATTGTCGCTGAATTTTTAGAGTGCCATTGAACTATAAGAGTTGATTCTTACGTGCAACTTACTTTAGGGAGTCGATAGCGGAGCCGGGTTGTATCCGTACGCCAACATTCTTTCGTTCGAAGCTTGATGCGGCAAAATCATTATTCCCCTATACTTTTTAATTCATTCAAGCATTCTCAAAAGGTAAACGCGATGCGTGTATTCCAGATTGAAGGCGATTGGGGCATGGATAATCTCAAACTGTCCGATCGGCCGGAGCCCATCGTCGGGCCGGGGCAGGTGCTGGTGCAAATCAAGGCATCGTCCCTCAACTACCGCGACCTGGTAGTTCCCGACCGCGGCTATGGAAACTACACCGGCACCTTGCCGCTGATCCCAGTCTCCGACGGCGCCGGCATAGTGAGCGCAATAGGTCCGGGCGTAAAGCGTGTGGCGATCGGAGACCGCGTGTGCCCTACTTTTTTTCAGAGCTGGATCGGTGGCGGCGCGGATCTTGAAAGACTGACCCAGAGCTTGGGGGGCCCCATCGATGGAACCATGACCGAGACCATGTGTTTGTCCGAGCAAGGCGTGGTCAAGGTTCCCGACCATCTGAGCGACGTCGAAGCGGCAAGTTTGCCCTGCGCCGCACTGACGGCCTGGAGTGCATTGACGGAGGCCAGCGCGACCAAGCCGGGAGATCGTATATTGATTCAAGGATGCGGGGGCGTCGCTTTGTTCGCGGTTCAATTCGCCAAGTTGCTCGGAGCCCATGTCACGGTCATCACGTCCAGCGAAGAGCGCATGGAGCGGGTGCGGCGATTGGGTGCCGACGCCGTAATCAATTACCGTGCGGTTCCAGAGTGGGCGAAGGCGACGCGAGACATTACCGCCGGCCGCGGTTACGATCTTATCGTCGAACTAGGCGGCGAAAAAACGCTGCCGCAGTCCCTGCGCTGCATCAAGGCCGGCGGCACCGTCGCCATGATAGGCATCCTGTCGGGTAGCGCGATGTCGACGTCGCTGGGACTTATTGTCACGCGCCAGGTGAGGTTGCAGGGCGTGACCGTAGGCCATCGCGACAGTTTCGAGGCCATGGTGCGGGCCATCGATCAGCACAAGCTTGTTCCGGTCGTGGACCGGACGTTTGCCTTTGAAGAATTGAAGGAGGCAATGGCATACCTCAAGAGCGGCGCGCAGTTCGGCAAAGTGTGCATTGCTCACTGAGTCACTGATGGCAGTCAATTCCTGCAAGCATCGCTCCAACTGCAATGTGCATCATATACAATGCAAAACTTGATTAATTCAATAAATTGCATTATATTTGATGCATGGAAATCGACGAAATTGGCGCTTTGATCAAACAGGCGCGCAAAACAAGGGGGCTGACCCAAGAAGCGGCGGGCAAACCGCTGGGGATGAGTCGCGCCACTATTTCGGGTATCGAGACCGGCAAAATTAACGAGGTGGGGTTGCGCAAAACAATGATGCTTTGTGCCTCGCTGGGGCTGGAGTTGTCGGTTGGCCCGCGTCGCCAATATCCAACACTGCAAGAATTGCGGCGGGAAAATTATGCCAAAAAACGCGGTTAGCGTATTTGTTTCGGGCATATTGTCTGGCGACATTGCGCATAGCGACGTAGATGAAGACGGGTTTTTATTTACCTATGTCCGAGGTTGCCCTGCAAACCATGCCGTGTCGCTGACTATGCCGGTCACGCGTGATCCGTATGATTCGATGGGAACCCTTCTTCCGATCTTCGAGATGAATTTGCCGGAAGGCGCCTTGCGCGAAAAACTCGAGCGCATGTTTTCGAAAGCCGTACCGAATTTCGATGCTTTATCGATGCTGCAAATTGTCGGCAAGTCGCAAATTGGAAGGCTGCGTTACGCGCAATCCGGTGTCAAGCTGGAAGCGGTGCCGACGCAAAATGTGAGCGATCTGCTTACCTATGCCGGAACAGAGGATCTGTTTGCCGATTTATTGAATCGTTTTGCAGAGTATTCGGGTATCTCAGGCATGCAGCCCAAGGTATTGATTCGCGATGAGAGAGGGGCTGCGTTAGATCGGTTCACAGACCGGGGCGCAACGCACATTGTCAAGAGCTTTGATCCGCGTGAGTACCCCGAGTTGGCGGCAAACGAATATTTTTGCATGCAAGCGTCTCGTCATGCGGGATTGTCCACCGCATCGGTTCAGTTGTCCGCAAACCGGAAGATGCTGGTGGTCGAGCGATTTGATCTGGCCGATGGAAAATATTCAGGATTCGAGGATTTTTGCGTGCTGAATGGCGTGCGAGCGGAAGGCCGTTATGATTCTTCGTATGAGGAATTGGCAAAACGCATTCGACAATTTGTGTCGCCCAATCATCACGCAAATGCAATGTCTCAATACTTCGGCGCGGTTGTGCTGGCGTGCGCTATTAAAAACGGCGACGCGCATTTGAAAAACTTTGGTGTGCTTTATGGTGAACCTGGCGACGATGTGCGGCTGGCTCCTGTATATGACATGCTATCGACGCAACCATACAAACCGCACGATGTTTTGGCGCTTACATTGAATGGAACGAAAAAGTATCCGTCTCATCAGGAATTATTGCAGTTCGGACGGCACACTTGCGGGCTATCCAAGGCGGGTGTGGATGCCGTTGTCGATCAGGTGCGGGATGGCGTGAGGCAGGCGGTAACGGATATGCAGGCGTACACTCAGGAACACCCGGATTTTGAATTGACCATGAAATATTTGGCCAGGATATTCGAGGAAGGTATCCGCACTCGCCGAACCAGTCCAGCCACCAGACCCGAACATTTCACCCCGCCTGTGAATTCCAACGATAAAAGCTAGTAATACGCACAAAGCGCCTTGAAATTCCATCGTTATCGGCTAACCAGAACACAGGTCTGAGTGTGCAAAGTCCAAGAATACAAACGTTTGCGCAACCGATTCAATATGTCGATACGGAATTTTTCGATCCTATGTGGTCGTGCAGAGCGCTGCTTCAATCGCTTGAAGATATTCGGCTGTACTGGATTTTGCGGCGACCTCTGTTGGTGCAGGTGGAAACCCCCTTTTGGTTGCGCTTTCCCTCAGCGTTTCAAGATAGGTAGCGGTCGCGGTCTTACTTGCATAACCACGAATTAAGGTGAGCAACACCTCGGGGTCAACCTGAACCATAGCCACAATCAGTTCTCCTATTCGCTCACAGCCATCTTGCGCAACACCTTTGGATGCTCGGACGCAACGCGCAACAGCGTAACAGCCGCACCAGATGGCTTGCGTCGCCCTTGCTCCCAATCCTGAAGCGTCCGAACTGACACGCCCATCAAGCCCGCAAATTGCGATTGCGACAGCTTGGATTTTGTCCGAGCTTCGGCAACGGGTGAATGCACCACCGTTCCCTTGCCAGCATTCATTTGTCGCACGGACTCAAGCAGCTTTTCGCCCAGTTCCTTGCCGGTTATAGTCTTACCCATTTTCGATTTCCTCCTTAATAGCTTTCAGCAAATGTGCCGGAATATTCCCGCGCTCCGCTTTGGCATAAATCACCAACAAATGAATGACGCCGCTTGCAAGCCGGTTAAAATAAATCACCCGAACACCACCGCTTTTGCCGGTCCCCGCCCGCGACCACCGCACCTTGCGGCAGCCACCGGAACCCGGTATTACATCGCCGGCCAATGGATTTTGCGTAAGCCAAACGCAAAATTCGCCGCGTTCGTCTTCTGACCATATACCCTTTGCATCCGCAGTAAAAAGCGGCGTTTCAATTATTGTGTGCATAAGCTGATTATACGGCTTCGCCGTATATATGCAAGGGCTATTTCAGCAATAACGGTAGCATTTATCGAGGCAGGGTAGCCGAGATCGATGTTCAGTAGCTTTTATCATTGGAATTCACACCGCCAACGCCCCCCGCGCCTGCACATCGGCGTGATACGAAGAGCGCACCATCGGCCCTGACGCAACATGCGTGAAGCCCATCTGTTCCCCCTTCACGCGCAGCGCATCAAATTCCTGCGGCGTGACGTAACGCTGCACCGGCAGATGGTGCGCGCTCGGTTGCAGGTACTGGCCCAGGGTCAGCATGGCGACGCCATGTGCGCGCATATCGTGCATGACCTGTTCGACCTCTTCCAAGGTTTCACCCAGGCCGAGCATCAGGCCGGATTTAGTCGGCACTTTGGGGTCGAGTGACTTGAACTGCAGCAATAGCTGCAGCGAATGGTCATAGTCCGCGCCGGGGCGCGCCTGCTTATACAGGCGCCGGACGGTTTCCATGTTGTGGTTGAAAACATCCGGCGGCGTTTCGCTAAGGATTGCCAGTGCCGCATCCATCCTGCCGCGAAAGTCGGGGGTCAGGATTTCGATCGCGATGCCTGGGTTAATGTGGCGGATTTCTTGTATGCAGGCCGCAAAATGGGCCGCGCCACCGTCGCGCAAATCGTCGCGATCGACCGATGTGATCACCACATATTTCAAGCCCATGGCCTGGATGGTCCTGG
>JBIODP010000210.1:0-4822 GCA_044445195.1 Burkholderiales bacterium
GATCTGGGCGTTCGCAATAATCGGAAATATTGCGAGGAAAAGCAGGCGCTTTGCATTCATTGTGGCTAAAAGTTCTGTATTATCAAGAAAACATAGGGGTGAGAGCGAGCGGCCCTGAACCGATCTTCCGGAAATTGGTTACAATAACTTCCGATCGATGCGATGAAATGTAGCAGAAATTTGAGAATATGTGGGGCACTTAACAATATTTCACGAACTTCATTGTTTTCCTGAATGACACATTTGCTGTCCATTTGGGTAGAAAAGGAGGATTGCGTTTATCCGGTTTACAAGATTATTACAAGGTTTTTTTGCAAAAGATTGCTATATTTGCCATGAATCACCGCAGTCGTATCTTCATTGTCTTGCTGATGCAATTTGCGCCCATGACTCTTCCTTCCGCGTGGGCTGCATTGTCTTTTGACGGGTTTCCGATCAAACCTGACCATGAGGTTAATCCGACCTTGCTCTATGCTTTGCTGGTTGCCCTGCTGGTGTGGGCAACGGCTGTCGCCGGCATAGCCGTGCATATTTTTCGCATCAACCGGCGGCTGGAAAAAAGTCTGGCCGGCACTATCCAGACCAAACTTCAGTTAAAAATCCTGTCGACGGCGATCGACCAAAGCCCGACCTCTGTCCTGATTACCGGAGCGGACACGGTTATTCAGTATGTCAATCCGAGTTTCACCAAAGTGACCGGTTATTCATCCGACGAGGCCATAGGACAGACCCCGAAATTCATGCAGTCGGGATTAACCAAGGTTGCCACCTATCAACAGATGTGGGGCCAGTTGACGCGTGGAGAGCAGTGGACCGGCGAGTTGCTCAATCGACGCAAGTCGGGCGAAATCTACTGGGAAGAAGTCCATATTGCTCCGGTGAAGGATGCGCAAGGCCACACAACGCATTACGTCGCGGTGAAGCTTGACATCACCGAGCGCAAAGAAGCCCATGACCGGCTGGCCCATATGGCATACCATGACAAGCTGACCAATCTGCCCAACCGAACCCTATTTTTTGAGCGCGTCGCGCAAGGTCTGGCGTTAGCCCGGCGGCACAAGACCAGGCTGGCCCTGATGTTTATCGATCTTGATAAATTCAAGGAGATTAACGATACCGATGGTCATGCGGTCGGCGATCTGGTATTGCAGGAAGTGGCTAACCGAATGTCCGATTGCCTTCGGGATTCGGATACCGTGGGCCGGATCGGCGGGGATGAATTTGTGGTGTTGCTGCCGGATGCCGGCAGCGAGGAAAGCTCCATCATCGTAGCGAACAAGATTAATGCGGCATTGAACCGGCCATTTGTGGTTGCCGATAAAGAGTGCTTCATTTCATCGAGCATCGGCATCGCGCTGTACCCGGAACACGGAAGCGGCGAAATCGAACTTATCAAGAAAGCCGATTTGGCCATGTACCATGCCAAAGTGGGAGGCGGCGATAACGTCAAGGTTTTCAAAACGGACATGGAAGAGGAGGTATTGTCATGACATCGCTTGCTGCGATGCGCAAGTCCTACGCCCGAGGTTCCCTGACCAAGTCTGCCGTCAATGCCGACCCGATACTCCAGTTCAAAAGCTGGATGGACGAGGCGCTGAAAGCCGAACTGCCGGAACCTAATGCAATGACGCTTGCGACCGTCGACGCCGACTTGAAACCGTCGGCACGGATAGTGTTGATCAAGGGAGTCGATGCCCGCGGTTTTGTGTTTTTCACCAATTATGAGAGCCGCAAGGGCCGTGAGCTGGAAGCGAATCCGCATGCCGCGCTGTTGTTCCACTGGATCGAACTGGAACGGCAGGTGCGCATTGAAGGGCGCATCGAGAAATTGCAGGATGCCGAAAGCGATGCCTATTACGCTTCGCGTCCGCTGGACTCGCGCATAGGAGCGTGGGCGTCGGAACAAAGCCGCGAGGTGTCCGGGCGCGCGGTGCTGGTTGCCCGTGCCGCCAAGTTCGCCGCCAAATTCGGGATGAATCCGCCGCGACCGCCGCATTGGGGCGGGTATGTCGTGATTCCCGAGTCGATGGAATTCTGGCAAGGGCGTTCTTCGCGCTTGCATGACCGTATCAGGTATTCCCGCCAGCCAGATGGATCATGGCGCATTGCCCGACTGGCGCCTTAACACTTGGCGCCCTGCATCGGCGCGTCGATTTTGCTTGTTCGGTGGTGATTATTCAGCCGCTGGCGCGCGCGCTTTCTCTTTCCCAAAACGTACTCCGCACGCGCGCCAGCGGCTAAATAGTTAAGTTCCTTGCATCGCCTGGCGGCGATTGAAGCTATCCTGTTTTAAAAATTTGATCTTGATCAAATTATTTTTGCGCGTAAATGCTATAAACAGCATAACCGATGACGAATCGGGAATTTTGTTTTGCTTTGATACGCATTTTAATTTGAGATCAGGAGACTGAATGTTCGATCTACCGGTCAGTGGCGTGATAGACAAAAAAAAGACGCTGATGGCTCCGCCGGAGACTACTGTTGCGGAAGCCGCTGAGCTGATGGCGAAAAAAAATGTTGGCGCCGTCATGGTTGTCGAGAAGGATTGTTTGATCGGCATTTTTACCGAGCGCGATGCCGTTTTCCGCGTGATTGCGGTGGGACTTGATCCACGCGCCACACGCTTGGCGGATGTGATGACGAAGTCTCCGCTGACAGTTGATCCCGACAAGTCTTTCGGATACGCTCTGTTGATAATGCATGAGAACGGTTTTCGCCATGTTCCGGTGATCAAGAACGGCAAGCCGGTCGGGATAATTTCTGCGCGCAACGCGCTGGACCCCGATCTGGATGAGTTTACCTGCGAAGTGAACCGGCGCAAGCATATTCGCGACCGTTAAGGGCAACCTCTATGGTTTCTATGGATTTAGATTACGCTGACCTGCTATCCAGGATCAGGGCCGTTGATCGAATGAATGGCAGGGTTATCCGTCGCATGAAAATATGAACGCGCATGCGTCGGAAGGCGCTACGCTTTTCCGACCTGCGATTCAAATATTTTTCGGTTTGGCGATGGCAAGGTTCGACCTTGTTTCGTCGTTTCTGCAGTCAAAAAAAAGCCCGCGATCGGTTACGATGCGGGCTCTTCTGTCTCCTCGCCTTTTGGCAATGGATTCTTTCTATTTCGCATGATGCATCAAATAATTCAAAAAGTCATTGTGCGCTGCACTAACTGTTAGTTTGATGAAAAGCGGCAACATTCTTGACGATGAAGGGAACGTTTATTTTGCTGCGCTTACGCTACCAGCAACTCGTCGTAAAGCGCAGAAAATTCATTGCTCAATTTGTGGTTTTTATCGAGATGGATCATGGGCCGGCTCTGGTTGTGCGATTCGCGAATGATGATCGAGCTTGAAAGCTTGTTGTTAAAAACAGGCAAGCCCTGGGCGATTAGCTCATCGACCAGACGCTGGGGCAGGTTTGCGCGCTGCTGGAATTGATTAACAACGATACCCTCGATTCGCAAACCGGCATTATGGTCGCTGCGGATCTCGGCCACATTGTCCATCAGCGTATACAGCGCTTCCCGCGAGAAATCATCGCAATCGAATGGAATGAGGCAGGTATCGGCAGCAATAAGCGCAGACTGCGTGAAGAAGTTATAGGCGGGCGGCGTATCAATGAAAATTTCTTCATATTCTTTGGCCAGTTCATTTAACGTATCGCGCAATTTGTAAATTTTGTAGCGTGAATCCAGCTTGGACTGGAGGTCGCCCAGATTGGCGCTTGACGGCATCAGGAACAGGTTTTCAAACGGCGTCGCATGGACATAAGTGCTGGCCGCTTTAGGGTAAAAACTGTAGCCAAGTGTTTCTTCAAAGTAATTGGCAATCGTCGGTGTTACTTCTTTTGCCTCCTCGCCAAGCAGGTAGCGACTGGAGTTGCATTGCGCATCCATGTCGACTAACAGTGTTTTTTTGCCGTTATAAGCAGCAATTGCTGCAAGATTCACTGCGATGGTCGATTTGCCGACCCCGCCTTTTTGATTGAAAATAATGCGCTTCATGATGTTCCCTTGAATGCGTGTTACCTACCGGAAGGACGCTGCCGTGATTATAGCTTACCGGCATTCCAGGCTAGCAGCACCCGTCCCAGGACATGCAGGCTGCTGAGGCTCCGGCCTTTGATGACATAGGGAGAATAGCGCTTGTTGTCGGAGATCATCAGGACGGTGCCGTCAGGGCAGCTTTGCAGGCGCCTGACGTACAGTTCGTTGTTGAGGGTCAGCACGTAGATGGCGTCGATCCCGATCTCGTGCACGCTGTGGTCTACCAATAGCGTATCGCCATCGCTGAAGGTGCCTTCCATGCTATCGCCGTGGGCGGTGGTCAGGGAGAGGGTATTGACATCGTTGAATTTGACGCGGCTTTTGAGCCAACTGACGGAAACGGCGATGCGTTCTACGGTATTCGCGTGTTTCGAGCTCGATGTCTTGTTGCCCTTGGCGGTGCCGACGGACATATCGCGGATCTTTATTTCGCATGAATCTTCGGCGTTGGGGTGGTTGCGCGCCGGGGGGGGCAGATCAACCTCCCCAAGCGCATCGAGGGTCAGCGGCGCCAGGCCGATTGTCAGCTCCAATTTTCTCGCTGCCTTCTCTCCGAAATTGTTGCCATGGCGATAGGTGCTCGACAGCCATTGCGATAGCTGCGACTCGCTAATGCCGTGCTGGTGGCTAAAGTCCGCGACCGAACGATAGTTTGTCGCGATAAGGGCTCTTAAATTTCTGCGTCTTACTGAGTGCATGTCCATGGCGCATATTACAATTTTTTTTTTAATAATGGTGACATTATCAAATTATTTATAAATTCTTTACAAATAC
>JBIODP010000211.1:0-4780 GCA_044445195.1 Burkholderiales bacterium
ATATCGTGCACGCCGCCTGAAGCAATAACGGGAATTGTCATGCTTTGCGCCAACCGGACCGTCGCCTCGATATTCAGCCCCTCCATCATGCCGTCGCGGCCGATGTCGGTATAGACTATCGCTTCGCAACCGTAATCCTCGAATTTCCGGGCGAGATCGATCACTTCGTGTCCGCTCAACTTGCTCCAGCCGTCGGTGGCAACCTTGCCGTCCTTGGCATCCAGGCCAACCATGATCTGGCCGGGAAAAGCGCTGCAGGCATCATGCAGAAAACCTGGATTTTTCACCGCTGCCGTGCCGATAATGATGTAACTCAAACCGTCATCCAGATAGCGCTCGATCGTGTCCAGATCGCGGATGCCGCCGCCCAGTTGCACCGGAATTTCCTCAATATCGTATTCCAGCGCAAATTCGCGCACGACGCGCAGAATGGATTTAACCGCTGCCTCGTTCTTCGGCTTGCCGGCGAAAGCGCCATTCAAATCCACCAGATGCAAGCGTCGCGCTCCCTGCGCCAACCAATGTCGCGCCATGGCGCCGGGATCTTCGGAAAATACGGTGGCTTGTTCCATATCGCCTTGTTTCAGGCGTACGCAGTGACCGTCTTTGAGGTCGATGGCAGGTATCAGCAGCATGGCTACGGTAAAAAGGAGTGGAGGTTGAGTGGAGGTTATTAAATACGCCAACGCGTGGCGTTATGGGTTCCAGTGAACGAAATTTTTGTAAAGCTGCAAACCGGCGGATGCGCTCTTTTCCGGGTGAAACTGTGTCGCAAAAATATTGTCGTGCGCGACAGCGCTGCTAAACGGCGCACCGTACTCGGTTTCGCCCACAGTATGACTGCGCTCGGCCGGTTGCGCATAATAACTATGCACAAAATAAAAATAACTATTATTGCCGATTCCTTCCCACAACGGATGCGCCGCCGCCTGGCTGACACGATTCCATCCCATTTGCGGTACTTTAAAGCGCGATCCGTCTTCCTGCAACTGTCCGTTTAACTGAAAACGCACTACCTTGCCGGGCAACAGTCCGAGGCCCGGCGTATTGCCTTCCTCGCTCCAGTCGAACAACAACTGCTCCCCCACGCAAACGCCAAACAACGGTTTGGAACGCGATGCTTCGACCACGGCATCCTGCAAGCCAGATTCGCGCAGGCAACGCATGCAATCGGGTATCGCGCCCTGGCCGGGCAATACCAGCCGGTCGGCGGAACGGATATCTTGCACGGCGCCGGATATGCGCACATCCGCCTCGGGCGCCACCCTGCGCAACGCCTGCGCCACCGAGCGCAAATTCCCCATGCCGTAATCGACGACGACAATTTTGTTCATGGAATTACAAACACCCCTTGGTAGACGGTATCGTCCCCGCTGCGCGCGGGTCCAGCTCAGCCGCCATGCGCAGTGCGCGGCCAAATGCCTTGAACACCGTTTCGCATTGATGATGGGCGTTTTCACCACGTAAGTTGTCTACATGCAAGGAAACCAGCGCATGATTGACGAATCCCTGGAAAAATTCATGGGTCAGGTCGACATCGAAGGCGCCGATCGTCGAACGCTTGAACGGCACGTGAAATTCGAGTCCCGGACGTCCGGAAAAATCGATCACTACGCGCGACAAGGCTTCATCCAGCGGCACGTAGGCATGGCCGTAGCGTCGAATGCCGGCTTTGTCGCCGATCGCCTTGGCAATGGCCTGTCCCAGCGTAATGCCGATGTCTTCCACCGTATGATGGGCATCGATATGCAAATCGCCCTTGGCATCGATTTCCAGGTCGATTAAGCCGTGACGCGCAATCTGATCCAGCATGTGATCCAGAAAAGGCACGCCGGTATTCAGCTGTTGCCGGCCCGAGCCATCCAGGTTGATGGCAACCCTGATTTGCGTTTCGTTGGTGTTGCGGACAACTTCGGCGATGCGTGGCGTAGACATGTTCGGATGAGAAACAAAAATGACAAGTATTAACTACAATAGGAGCGCTGCTTTCAGCGCATCGATGAATAATGCATTCTCTTCAGGGGTACCGACGGTCACCCGCAAGCAATTTTCCAGCAATGTATGCATTTTACCCACATTTTTGACCAGTACTTTGCGTTCCAGCAAATCGGCAAAGACTTCGTCGGCGCTTTTATCTTTCGGCTGCACCCGGAACAATAGAAAATTTGCCGCCGAAGGGAACGCCTGCACCCCCGGCATGGCGGACAGCGCAGCAAGCATCCTGCCGCGGTCCGCGCGCAAGGCAGCGGCCTGCGCATCCAGAATCGGCGTGTGATGCAGCATGAATTCGGCCGCCGCCTCGGTCAGCACATTAACATTATAGGGGGGGCGAACCTTGTCGAATTCCGTCAGCAATGCGGAACTGGCCGCCATATAGCCCAACCGGATGCCGGCCAAGCCGAGCTTGGATACCGTGCGCATTACAATCAGGTTGTCGAATTCCGGCAAACGCGGCATGAAACTGGTTTGGGCAAACGGCTGATACGCCTCATCCACCACCACCACGCCGCTGTCGCCCACCGCGCGAATGATCTCGACTATCTGGTCGGCATCATATAGCGTCCCGGTCGGATTGTTCGGGTAGGCCAGATAGGTAATCGCGGGCCGCTGCTGGGCAATCGCCGCCAGCATCGCGCTTTGGTCCAGCGTAAAGTTGGCCTTCGTCGGCACGCCGACAAACTCCAGCCCGGCAAAACGGGCCGACATCGCATACATCACAAAGCTTGGCACGGGCGCCAGTACCTTGGCTCCCGGCTTGGCGCAGGCGGTCGAGAGCATCGCAATCAATTCGTCCGAGCCGTTGCCGAGCACCACATCAAAGCCGGTCGGCACACCCAGTTTGGCGCAAATCACCGCCTTCAACTCTTTATACGATGGCACCGGATAGCGGTTCATGGCCACCTCCGCCAGCCGCTTCCCCAGCGCATCGCGCAGTTCCGCCGGCAGCGTATAAGGATTTTCCATCGCATCGAGTTTGACGAAACCCGTGCTGTCCGGCACATGGTAGGCCGACAAGGCGCGAATCTCGGAACGGATGATATTTTCGATCAGGGACATAGGCATGGTCCAGTTATTCAGTAATGTCGTCGAGCAATGGCAACGCCATTTGCGCAACCGGCCTGTCCTGCATTTCCAGGCGTTTTTCGATCAGATCGCAATATACCGGATTCAACTCGAACCCGACAAAATTCATGCCGCAGCGTTTGGCGGCGACCGCAGTAGTGCCGCTGCCCATGAAAGGGTCGAGCACCATGCCTCCGGCCGGACAGGATGCCTTGATCATTCTTTCGATAATTTCAAGCGGCTTTTGCGTCGGGTGGTCGGCCCGTTCCGGGTGCTCGCGATGCAGGCGCGACACGCTCCATAAATCCTTCGGGTTAAAGCCCATCTCCAGCCACTTGGCGCCGACGAAAATCGATCGCGACCGGGCCTTCTTGGTTTCTGCGTCATACGGAATCCGAATCGCATCGAGGTTAAAGTAATAGCCTTTTTGCTTGGCGAAAAATCCTATCGTGTCATGTACCGAGGTGTAGCTGCGGACGCTGCCGCCCATCGACGGCACCCGGCGATCCCAAATGATTTCATTGAGCATCGTCATCCGCTGTTTCAGCATCACGAAGATTTCCGGCGCATAACGCCAGGTCAGGCATATATACAAACTGCCGGTGGCCGCCAGTTTCGGCAACGCAATATCGATCCATTTTTCCATCCACCGCAGATAGGCATCGGCATCCAGCTTGTCCGAATCGTTGCCGTAATCCTTGCCGAGGCCATACGGCGGGTCAGTCACGATCAAATCGACCGCGCCATCGGGGATGCGCATCATCCCGGTTAGCGCATCCTCGCAAAATACGCGATTCATCCAGTCGGCGGGGGACGGCTTATTGCTCATTTTAGGCGCATTTCCGCCGAACGCGCGTGCGCCTGCAAACCTTCGCCTTGCGCCAGTTCGGCTGCGATTTTACCCAGGCTTTGGGCTCCGGCTTCGCTGACGAAAATAATACTCGACCGTTTCTGAAAATCGTAGACACCGAGCGGCGACGAGAAGCGCGCAGTACGCGAAGTCGGCAGCACATGGTTGGGTCCGGCGCAATAGTCGCCCAGGCTTTCCGACGAGAAACGGCCGAGAAACATGGCGCCGGCGTGACGCACCCGATCTGCCCATCGTTGCGGACTTTCGGCTGAAATTTCCAGGTGCTCGGGCGCGATCAGGTTGGCAATCTCGCATGCTTCTTCCATGCTGCGCACCTTGATCAACGCTCCGCGTTTGTTCAATGAGGTGCGTATCGTTTCCCTGCGCGGCATGGCATCCAGCAATTTATTCAGGCTGGCTTCGACAGCGTCGATGTAGGCGGCGTCCGGGCACAGCAAAATCGATTGCGCCAGTTCGTCATGCTCGGCTTGCGAAAATAAATCCATCGCGACCCAGTCGGGGTCGGTGGTGCCGTCGCAGATGATCAGTATTTCCGATGGGCCGGCAATCATGTCTATGCCGACTATGCCGAACACGCGGCGCTTGGCGGCGGCCACATAAGCATTGCCGGGGCCGACAATCTTGTCAACCGCCGGGATAGTCGCCGTGCCGTAAGCCAGAGCCGCCACAGCTTGCGCGCCGCCGACGGTAAACACGCGGTCCACCCCGGCGATTGCCGCCGCCGCGAGCACCAGTTCGTTATTCACGCCATCCGGCGTCGGCACCACCATGATCACTTCCGGTACTCCCGCCACTTTGGCCGGAATGGCGTTCATCAGCACAGAAGACGGATAAGCCGCCTTGCCC
>JBIODP010000212.1:0-4728 GCA_044445195.1 Burkholderiales bacterium
GGACAAGGCGGCAATTCCAGGCGGTTCTTCAGGCGGATCGGCAGCGGCAATTGCCGCGCGCCTGACACCGGCCGCTACCGGGACCGATACCGGCGGCTCGATCCGGCAACCGGCATCGTTATGCGGCGTTACCGGGATCAAGCCGACCTACGGCCGGGTCTCGCGCTATGGCATGATCGCCTTTGCTTCATCGCTCGACCAAGGCGGCCCCATTGCCAAATCAGCCGAAGATTGCGCCCTGCTGCTGAACGCAATGGCCGGTTTCGACCCGCGCGATTCAACCAGCCTGGAACGCGCGGACGAAGACTTTACGCGTGACTTGAATGGTGATTTGCACGGCTTGAAGATTGGCGTGCCGCGCGAATTTTTTGGACCCGGACTGGCGCCCGATGTCGAACAGGCAGTACGTGCGGCACTGGGCGAATATGAAAAACTTGGCGCTACCCTGGTTGACATTTCCCTGCCTAAAACCGAATTGTCGATCCCCGTTTACTATGTCATCGCACCGGCCGAAGCGTCGTCCAACCTGAGTCGCTTCGATGGCGTGCGCTACGGCCATCGCGCCCAAAGCTATGCGAATTTATCCGACATGTATATGCAGACCCGCGCAGAAGGCTTTGGCGACGAGGTAAAACGCCGCATCCTGGTCGGCGCCTATGTGTTATCGCACGGCTATTACGATGCCTACTATTTGCAGGCGCAAAAAATACGCCGCCTGATTGCGCAGGATTTCAAGCATGCGTTCGAACAATGCGATGTCATCATGGGCCCGGTTTCACCGACCGTGGCATGGGATCTCGGCGATAAAGCCGATGACCCGGTGGCAAACTACCTGGCCGATATATTCACGCTCTCGACCAGCCTGGCCGGACTGCCCGGCATGTCCGTTCCCTGCGGCTTCGGCCAAGGCGCGAAGAACGCCCGTCGCCCGGTCGGATTGCAAATCATCGGCAATTATTTTGACGAAGCAAAATTGCTCAACGTTGCCCATCGATATCAACAGGTAACGAATTGGCATTTACTCCAGCCGGAAAGCACTTGAAACGGTCCGTATGTATATTGGACGCATGGGTTCACCGAATGGGTAAGATTAAAGCGAGGAAATTATGCAGTGGGAAGTAGTAATCGGTTTGGAAACACACGCGCAGCTCACCACCCAGTCGAAGATTTTTAGCGGCGCATCGACGCGTTTCGGCGCAGAACCCAATACCCAGGCCTGCCCGGTCGATCTGGCGCTGCCCGGCGTATTGCCGGTACTGAATCGAGGCGCAGTAGAGCGCGCAATTCAGTTCGGTTTGGCAATCGGCGCAACGGTTGCGCCGCATTCCATTTTTGCGCGTAAAAATTATTTCTACCCCGATTTACCGAAAGGCTATCAAATCAGCCAATTTGCGATCCCGGTGGTGCAAGGCGGCACGTTGTCGTTCGTATTCGAAAAAAACTGCAAGACAGAGCTGAAAACTGTGCATCTGACACGCGCCCACCTGGAAGAGGATGCCGGCAAATCATTGCACGAAGACTATCATGGCATGACCGGAATCGACCTCAACCGCGCCGGCACGCCGTTGCTTGAAATCGTCACCGAACCGGACATGCGCAGCGCCGCCGAGGCCGTCGCGTATGCCAAGGCGCTGCATGCGCTAGTCACCTGGTTGGGCATTTGCGACGGCAACATGCAAGAAGGTTCATTCCGCTGCGACGCCAACGTTTCAGTGCGGCCGCTGGGTCAAACCGAATACGGCACGCGTTGCGAAATCAAGAACCTGAACTCTTTTCGCTTCATGGAAGAAGCGATCAACTACGAAGTGCAGCGCCAGATCGAATTGATCGAGGACGGCGGCGTGGTCGCGCAGCAAACCCGCTTATACGACCCCGACCGCAAGGAAACGCGCTCGATGCGCAGCAAGGAAGATTCGCAGGATTACCGTTACTTCCCCGATCCCGACTTGCCGCCGCTGGTCATTTCCGCCGACTGGATAGCGCGCGTCAAAACATCGATGCCTGAATTGCCCGGCGCCATGCGTCAGCGTTTCGTGGACGATCTGGCGCTCTCCGAATATGACGCGTCGATACTAACGCAATCGAAAGCGATGGCTGGCTATTTTGAAGCAGTGGTTGCCATCGCCGGCAAACAGCAAGCCAAGGCCATCGCCAACTGGCTGATGGGCGACGTGGCTTCTGCCGTCAACCGCGAGGGCGGCGATTTTGCCGCAGCGCCGGTGTCAGCCGCGCAACTGGCGCTGCTGCTGCAACGCATTGCCGACGGCACGATCTCCAACAAGATCGCCAAGGAAGTATTTTCTGCAATGTGGGAAGCCAGGTCCGACCTGCCGACCCTGGCGGACAGCATTATCGAGACCAAAGGCTTGAAACAAATATCGGATAGCGGCGCGCTCGAAACCATCATTGACGAAGTATTGGCGGCCAACGCCAAATCGGTCGAAGAATTCCGCGCAGGCAAAGAAAAAGCCTTCAATTCGCTAATCGGCCAGGCGATGAAAGCAACCAAAGGCAAAGCCAACCCGGCGCAGTTAACTGAGTTGTTAAAGAAGAAGCTCAGCGGCTAATCGCCTCTCTCGCTTATCGGGTTTAATCGACGCCATAACGGCGGCGGTAAGCAGCCACAGCTTCTTTGTATTGCGCCTGATTCGAGTCGGCATCGGCGACTGTCATATACGCCAGCAAATCGTTCAAGTTGCCGATTGAAATCACCGGCATCGAATAGGTCCGGCTCATCTCCTGTGCCGCAGATTGTGCCGACAAAGCGCCATCCTGGCCGGAGCGCTCCATCCGGTCCAACGCAATCAACACCGCGCACGGCATTGCGCCTGCTGCCCGAATCAAATCCACCGACTCGCGAACCGACGTGCCCGCCGAGATCACGTCGTCGACAATCACCACGCGCCCCTGCAGTTTGGCGCCGACGACAGTGCCGCCCTCGCCGTGATCCTTGGCCTCCTTGCGATTGAAAGCAAACGACACATTGCGCCCTTTGCGCGCCAACGCCACCGCAGTGGCCGAAGCCAGGGTAATGCCCTTGTATGCGGGCCCGAACAACATATCGAACTCAACCCCGGAATCGAGCAGGGTTTGCGCGTAAAAATCGGCCAACCGCCCCAATATCGCACCGTTATTGAATAAGCCGGCATTAAAAAAATACGGCGAAAGCCGCCCAGCTTTGGTCAAGAACTCGCCAAAACTCAGCACTCCCGCAGACACCGAAAATTCAATGAATTCCTGTCGTAGCTTATTCAAATTATTGCTCTTCCTTAATCAGTGAAATGCCCCCTTGGGTTGTATACCGCATAGAGGCTTCGATGCTCAGTCTGCGGCCGGAGTCATAAACTCATCGGTAGCAGCATTATTGCCTATTTCTGAACAAATTTTGTCCATCGCCCTTATTTTACGCTAGCGCTTGCAGGAGAGGCTGGGGGAGAGTGAGTGTGGCCGCGAGACAAAACCGTATTGGATAGCGTATCCTAAGCGGTCCTCTTTTAACCACATCGCCATGTTAAAAATTATTTCCGCAAACCTGAACGGCGTGCGTAGCGCCGCAAAAAAAGGCTTCTTCGAGTGGATGTGCAAGCAAAATGCCGTTGCGATATGCGTGCAGGAGCTGAAGGCCCAAGCCGGCGACATGACGCCGGAACTGCTGGCCCCGCCCGGTTACCAGGGATATTTTCATTACGCCGAAAAAAAGGGTTACTCCGGCGTCGGCATCTATTGCCGCCGCACGCCGGACAATGTGGCCATCGGCTTCGGCAATCCGGAATTTGACGCCGAGGGGCGCTACGTGCGCTGCGATTTCGGCAATCTGAGCATTATTTCCTTATATTGCCCGTCCGGTTCTTCCAGCGAGGAACGGCAGCAGGCAAAATTCCGTTTCATGGAAGTATTTCTGCCGCACCTGGAAACGCTCGGCAAAAGCGGGAGGGAAATTATCATTTGCGGCGACTGGAATATTGCACACAAGGAAATCGACCTGAAGAACTGGAAAAGCAATCAAAAGAATTCCGGTTTTCTCCCTGAAGAACGTGCCTGGCTGTCGCGCGTATTCGATGAACTCAACTGGGTCGACGTATTCCGTCGCGTCGACGACCGCGCCGAACAATACACGTGGTGGAGCAATCGCGGCCAGGCGTGGGCCAAGAATGTCGGTTGGCGCATCGACTATCATATCGCGACGGCCGGCATGGCCGGCAAGGCTAAGGCGGTCGGGATTTACAAAGACGAGCGCTTCTCGGATCACGCTCCACTAACGATCGAATATGTGGAATAACTAGTGTCCCGAGTCATTAATTCGTGGATTAAATATGCCGAGAATCGCCCCGAAACGGCGTCACAAATGCGAGCAAGGCTCCAGCCTTGCTGTGCTTTGTTCCTTGTCTCGCGCCGATTTCGTCATATTTAATTATTCCACGAATTAATGACTCATGACACTAGAAATTTATTTTGCATTCCACGGCGCGACTTTCGGAAGCAGCAGCATTCCCGGAATGGCAAGCGCAAAACAGAGCATGAAAAAATGGAACCATCCGGTTTGGGCGACGATAAATCCGGCAGATGAATTCAGGAAGGTGCGCGGCACTGCGGAAAAGCTGGAAAATAGCGCGTATTGGGTGGCAGTGTAGCGCGGGTCGGAAGTTCGGGAAAGGAAGGCGACGAACGCGGCGGCGCCCAGCCCCATGCTGCCGAACGCTTCGAAGCCAATGACCGCCGCCAGCACCA
>JBIODP010000213.1:0-4705 GCA_044445195.1 Burkholderiales bacterium
ATTTGCGGCCGTCGCCGTCGGCGCTGGCAACCAGCATCGCGCGCGCTTCCGGGCTGAAAACCAGCTCTCGCAATTCCAGCGCTTCGTCGCAGGCGCGCTGCAGCAATGTGCCAAGGTCGTCCTCCGACAAGGATTTGAGCACATACACGGCGGCCCGCGACAACAGCGCACTATTGACTTCAAATGACGGATTTTCAGTGGTCGCGCCGATGAAGGTGAATAATCCGCTTTCGACATGCGGCAAAAAGGCGTCTTGCTGGCTTTTGTTGAAGCGATGCACTTCATCGACAAACAAAATGGTGCGCCGGCCGGAATTAGCGCGGATAACCTGCGCCCGCTCCACCGCTTCGCGAATGTCTTTCACGCCGGACAACACCGCCGACAGCGCAATAAATTCGGCGTTGAAGCTATCGGCCATCAGGCGTGCCAGCGTTGTTTTGCCAACGCCGGGCGGCCCCCATAAAATCATCGAGTGCGGCTGGCCCGACTCGAATGCGACACGCAAGGGCTTCCCGGCGCCGAGCAAATGCTGTTGCCCGATCACTTGATCCAGCGCATGCGGACGCAAGCGCTCGGCTAAGGGGACTGAAGTCATGTGAAGAATGGCATAGCCGGCATCCGCGCGATCTTGGCGTTGAAACTATTGCCGAAGCACATCGGCCCCTTTGGGCAAAACGAACTTGAATTGGTCGGCGGCGAGCGCCGGATTCCTTTCGAATTTAGTGAACGTCAGCACCGAAGTCTGGCCGAACGAATCGCTTAATTCCATCGCTTCCGGCACGCCGTTGCGCAAACCGATGCCGATACGGTCAAAGGTGGTGTCCTTGGCCTTGGGTGTAGCCTCCAGCCATTCCATGCCATTTCTGACGCCGGCTTCCTTTACGTTGAAATTCTTTTCCAGGTCGTTGCTGCCGAACAGGATTGCCGCCGGTGAAGAAGCGAGCGCATTGCCGAGTTTTTTGGTCGTGACCTGATTCAGGTCTTTATCGTAAACATAGAGCTGCTCGCCGTCTGCCTGCAGCACTTGCTCATACGGCTTTTGATAAGTCCAGATGAATTTCCCCGGACGTGAAAACAAAAAGTTTCCGGTGGACGGCCTGGATGCCTTGCCGCCATCCTTGGCCGCAGCGCCACTACGCACCATGTATTGAGAAAACTCGCCTTTAGCCGCCTTGGTGCCAGCGACAAACGATTTGAATTGTTCAAGCGCCGATGCCTGGCTGTTGCCCGGCAGGGCAAGGGCAAGCGTAAAAGCAATCAATAGGCTTGCCGCAGATGGCAACGTGGCTAACTTCAACATTTATTTCCTATTCTGCCGTATTGGACACCGGCACCAGAATATCCCGGTTGCCGTTGGATTGCATGCTCGACACCAGGCCGCTTTGCTCCATTTGCTCCAGCAAACGGGCAGCGCGATTGTACCCTATGCGCAAATGCCGCTGCACCAGCGAAATCGACGCCCGGCGATTCTTGAGCACAATCGCCACTGCCTGGTCGTACAAGGCATCCGCCTCGCCGCCTGCTCCTGCCCCTGCTTCCGGCATGCCGTCGGCGCCCTCTTCCGCCACGCCGCCCTCCAGGATGCCTTCGATGTAATTCGGCTCCCCTTGCGCCTTCAAGTGATCGACCACCCGGTGCACTTCCTCGTCCGACACAAAAGCGCCATGCACACGCACCGGCAAGCCTGTTCCGGGCGGCATGTACAGCATATCGCCCATCCCCAGCAAGGCTTCCGCGCCCATCTGGTCCAGGATGGTGCGGGAATCGATCTTGCTGCTAACCTGAAATGCGATCCGGGTCGGTATATTGGCTTTGATCAATCCGGTAATCACATCCACCGACGGCCTTTGCGTCGCCAGAATCAAGTGTATGCCGGCAGCACGCGCCTTTTGCGCAATGCGGGCAATCAGCTCTTCGACTTTTTTGCCGACCACCATCATCAGGTCGGCCAACTCGTCGATGATGATGACGATGGTCGGCAGTTTTTCCAGCGGTTCCGGCGCATCCGGCGTCAGGCTGAACGGATTCGGTATTTTCTCTTCGCGCTTTTCCGCATCGATGATCTTCTGGTTATAGCCCGCCAGGTTGCGCACGCCGAGCTTGCTCATCAATTTATAGCGCCGCTCCATCTCGCCGACACCCCAGTTCAGCGCATGGCCGGCATGCCGCATATCGGTGACCACCGGCGCCAGCAAGTGCGGAATACCTTCATAAATCGACAATTCCAGCATCTTCGGGTCGATCAGGATCAAGCGCACCTGATTCGGGTCGGCTTTGTACAGCAACGACAAAATGATCGCATTGATGCCGACCGATTTTCCCGAACCGGTCGTGCCGGCCACCAACAGATGCGGCATCTTGGCGAGGTCGGCCACCACCGGGTTGCCGGCAATATCCTTGCCCAGCGCGATGGTCAGCTTGGACGCGCTGTCGTTGTAGACCTTGGAGCCGAGAATCTCCGTCAAGCGCACGATTTGCCGCTTGGGGTTAGGCAATTCCAGCCCCATGTAATTCTTCCCCGGTATGGTTTCGACCACGCGTATCGAGGTCAGCGACAGGGAACGCGCCAGATCGCGCGCCAACCCCACAATCTGGCTCCCCTTGACGCCGGTGGCAGGTTCGATCTCATAACGGGTAATAACCGGCCCCGGATAAGCGGCCACAACCTTGGCCACCACGCCGAAGTCGGACAATTTTTTTTCAATCAGGCGGCTGGTAAATTCCAGAATCTCGACACTGACCGTTTCCCGCGAAACCGGCGCCTCGTCCAGCAAGGATAATGGCGGCAGGTTGGTATCCGGCAAATCGGAAAACAGGGAAACCTGGCGTTCTTTTTCCAGACGGTCCGATTTGGGCACCGACACCACTTGCGGTTCAATCCAGATCGGCGTCGCATCTTCAATCTTGGTGCGCTCCTGCACGATGGCCTCTTCGCGCTTGACTGCAGCCACATGCCCAAGCTTGCGGTCCTGACGGGCCGCATAGACGTTCCGGATGCCGTCAAATCCGATTTCAATCGCGCCGCCGATCCGTTCAGCCAACGCCAGCCATGAAACATGAAAAAACAGGCTAAAACCGACGCCGAACAACAACAGCAAAAACAAGGTCGCGCCGGTGAAACCCAGGGCCGTCTGCGCAAAACTGCCGATCACGTTGCCCAACACCCCGCCCGGCGCCAGCGGCAATTCCGCTTTCAACGTGTACATGCGCGTATATTCGATGCCGACGCTGCCGGCCATCAACAACATAAAACCGCCCGCGCGTATCCACCCCTCGTGCCGGTGCACCGGGTCGGGTTCCTGCTGCAACATGAATTTCTGCGATATATGCCGATAACCGAGCCAGGATGCGCGCATCAGCAACATGCACCACCACCAGGTAGATAATCCGAATATGAACAACAGCAAGTCGGACAGCCAGGCGCCGACGTGTCCGCCCCAGTTATGGAGCCGGGGCGCAATTTGCGAGTGCGACCATCCCGGGTCAATTTTGGAATAGGTCGATAATATCAAGATCAAATACACCGTCAGCACGCCAAGGGCAAGCCAGCGCGCTTCGGAGAGCAGCTTAAGCAGCCGGTTCGGCAGCGGTTGCGGCGGCGCACTGGTATTGCGGGTATAGGCTTCAGTCGTTTTTGTCATAAATCCATGCGTCTGATAATGTGATTAGCGAAGATCGCGTCGTTTTGGCGCGACCGCCCCTGCTCAATTGGCATGTTCGACTATAATCTTAACCTATATCCGAGCCTACACTCCCAGAGTCAACATCTTTTATTGCAGGTAATTTTTATGTCAACACCCAAGCACGCCCATGTACTGATACTCGGTTCCGGCCCAGCCGGTTATAGCGCCGCCATATACGCTGCGCGCGCCAATCTGAAACCGGTGTTGATCACCGGAATCGAGCAAGGCGGACAACTGATGACCACCACCGATGTCGAAAATTGGCCGGCCGACCCGCTGGGGGTGCAAGGACCGGAATTGATGCAACGCTTTTTGCAACATGCGGAACGTTTCAACACCGAAATCGTTTTTGACACCGTCCATACCGCGAAGCTGAACGAAAAACCGATAAGGCTGATCGGCGACTCCGGCGAATATACCTGCGATGCGTTGATTATCGCCACCGGCGCGTCGGCCCAGTACCTTGGCTTGCCGTCGGAGCAGGCGCTGATGGGCAAAGGCGTTTCGGCCTGCGCGACCTGCGATGGCTTTTTTTACCGCGGGCAGGAAGTGGCCGTGGTCGGCGGCGGCAACTCGGCAGTAGAGGAAGCACTCTATCTATCCAACATTGCCGCCAAGGTGACCGTCGTGCACCGGCGCGACAAATTCCGCGCCGAGCCGATTTTGATAGACCGCCTGATGGCTAAAGTCGCCGAAGGCAAAATCGAGGTCAAATGGAAGCACACGCTCGACGAAGTCATCGGCGACGACAGCGGCGTAATCGGCATCAATATTAAATCCGTTGCCGACGGCAGCATCACGCCCGTCAAGCTGCATGGCGTTTTTATCGCCATCGGCCACAAGCCGAACACCGGTATTTTCGAAGGCCAACTGGAAATGAAAAACGGTTACATCAAAACCAGGACAGGCCTCGAAGGCATGGCGACCGCAACCAGCGCGCCGGGCGTGTTCGCCGCGGGCGACGTGCAGGATCAAGTATACAGGCAAGCGATCACCAGCGCAGGCACCGGCTGCATGGCGGC
>JBIODP010000214.1:0-4665 GCA_044445195.1 Burkholderiales bacterium
TTCCCCAAAACGCACTCCGCGCTCACGCCAGCGGCTGAATAGTCATGAATTATCTGAAGTCGGCTCACCCCCTCTGATAAAATCCAGTTTATGAATGATATTATCCAAACAATTGCAGTCTACGCGTTACCCGTTTTATTGGCGATTACCCTGCACGAAGCAGCCCATGGCTATGTTGCCAAGTATTTCGGCGATAAAACCGCCTATATGCTGGGGCGGGTCAGCCTGAATCCTGCCAAGCACATAGATCCGTTTGGGACGATAGCGCTGCCGATATTGATGTTCGCTGCCACTGCGGCGACCGGGAGTCCGATGATTTTTGGCTATGCCAAGCCGGTTCCCGTCAACTTTGGGAAATTGCGCAATCCGAAACGCGATATGGTATGGGTTGCGCTTGCCGGGCCGGCAGCGAATTTCACGATGGCCTTGATGTGGCTGTTGCTGCTCGTGGCGCTACGGGCGTCGCATATTAATGAGACGTTTTTTCTTGCAATGGCAAATGCAGGGGTATTGACCAATCTGGTGATTTTCGCGTTAAATCTGTTTCCGCTTCCACCGTTGGACGGCGGTCGCGTCCTGGTCGGTTTGCTGCCGCACAAATATGCGTTTAAAGTGGCAAAAATCGAACCCTATGGGTTTTTTATCGTGATGATTTTGGCAATGACCAACCTGCTCTTCAGTTTTTGGGTTGCGCCACTGATGGCCATCTCCGGCAACATCTTGCAATTGATTATTTCCCCACTGAATTTCTTACTGAACTGACAGAAAATGTATCCAGATCGCGTTGTTTCCGGCATGCGCCCAACCGGCGCCATGCACCTGGGCCACTACCACGGCGCCCTGACCAATTGGGTAAAGCTGCAATCGGAACTGCCCTGCCTGTTCTTTGTCGCAGACTGGCACGCGCTGACGACGCATTACGACGATCCCAGCATCATCGAGACTAGTACCTGGGACATGCTGATCGATTGGCTGGCAGCAGGCATAGATCCGTCGCAGGCGACCTTGTTCATCCAGTCCAAAGTGCCGGAACACGCAGAGCTGCATTTGCTGCTGTCGATGGCAACCCCGCTTGGCTGGCTGGAGCGTGTTCCAACCTATAAGGATCAGCAGGAAAAATTGTCCGACAGGGATCTGGCCACTTACGGGTTTCTCGGCTATCCGCTACTGCAGGCTGCCGACGTGTTGATTTATCGCGCCAGCATGGTGCCGGTTGGCGACGATCAGGTGCCTCACGTCGAGATGATGCGTGAGATTGCGCGCCGCTTCAATCATATTTACGGCAAGGAAAAAGGCTTCGAGGAAAAGGCGCGTGAGGCGGTCAAGAAATTGGGCAGCAAACGCGCCAAAATTTATAATGAATTGCGTACCGCGTTTCAGGAGCAGGGCAAGGGAGAAGCGCTGGAGCAGGCCAAGGCCATGCTCGACGATGCGCAGAATCTGAGCATGATAGACCGTGAGCGATTATTCGGTTATCTGGAAGGAAGCCGCAAACTGATCCTGGTCGAACCGCATGCGCGCTTGACGGCTTCGTCGCGCCTGCCGGGTCTCGACGGGCAAAAAATGTCAAAAAGTTATGGTAATGCAATCGCGTTACGCGAAGACCGCGAGTCGGTGACCAAGAAAGTGCGCACCATGCCTACCGATCCGGCGCGGGTGCGCCGAACCGATGCCGGCAATCCGGAGAAATGCCCGGTATGGCAACTGCATCAGGTCTACTCCGACGAATCTACCAGGGAATGGGTACAAAAAGGATGCAAATCCGCCGGTATCGGTTGTCTTGAGTGCAAGCAGCCGGTGATCGATGCCATCCTGAGGGAGCAGGAACCGATGCGCGAGCGCGCCCAACAATATCTGGATGACCCGTCATTGGTGCGGGCTATTGTCGCCGACGGTTGCGACAAGGCGCGCAAACTGGCGCAGGAAACCATGCGCGACGTGCGCGAAGCAATGGGCTTGAGCTATAGCTAGCCTGATAATGATAATGAGTTTGCCTGGTAAACCTTGGTTTTTGATGCCTGATAGCCCTCCTTTCTGCCGATTTGACGCCAAACCCGCCCCACGCAGGCAGCCTATCCGCTACAATCGAACATTTACACTTTACGCACCAATATCGCTATGATTCATGGCAGCATAGTTGCAATCGTCACCCCAATGCATGAAGACGGGAGCCTGGATTTACCCGGTCTGCGCAAATTGATCGACTGGCATATTGCCGAAGGCACGGACGCGATCGTCATTGTCGGGACCACCGGAGAATCGCCGACCGTATCGGTCGACGAACATTGCGAATTAATCAAGGTTGCCGTCGAGCAGAGCGCCGGGCGGGTTCCCATCATCGCCGGAACGGGTGGAAACTCGACGGTAGAGTCGATTGCATTGACGCGCTTTGCACGGGATGTCGGCGCCGATGCATCGCTGGTGGTCGTGCCGTATTACAATCGCCCGACGCAGGAAGGTATGTATCGGCATTTCAGGAAGATTGCCGAGTCGGTCGATATTCCGATAATTCTTTATAACGTGCCCGGCCGCACGGTGGCGGACATGGCCAATGAGACCATATTGCGCCTGGCGCAAGTGCCCGGCATCGTAGGGGTCAAGGACGCGACTGGCAATATTGCGCGCGGTACCGATTTGATGCGTCTTGCGCCGCCGTCGTTCTCGATTTATTCCGGCGATGATCCGACGGCAATGGCGTTGATGCTGTGCGGCGCGCGTGGCAACATTTCCGTCACCGCCAACGTTGCGCCGCGTGCCATGCATCTGCTCTGCATGGCAGCGATGAACGGCCGCATCAAGGAAGCGATCGAAATCAATAACACGCTGTTGCCGCTGCATAACAAGTTGTTTGTCGAGCCGAACCCGGTGCCGGTGAAATGGGCATTGGCGCAGTTGGGTCTGATATCATCCGGCATTCGCTTGCCGCTGGTTGGCTTGAGCAGCCAGTATCACGATACCGTTCATGCAGCGCTGCGCGAATCGGGCTTATTGGCATAGCCGTGTTGCGCGAGACGCGAAGTAATACAATCCTGGCAACCAGCTCATTTACATTTAGCGCATTTACCTTTAGATTCGCATCGACATGACTATTCGGAAGAACTTTCACATGGCCCAACGCAGTATTGTTCCAAGCAGCATTGTTCAACGCGGACTATTGTGCGCACTCGCGCTTTCCGGCGTTTCCGGTTGCAGTTCACTCTCCACGATGACGGAGCCCAGCCGGATCGATTACAAAAGCGCAGCCAAGGCGGCGCATGCGCCGACACTTGACGTTCCGCCGGATCTGACTCAATTGCAACGCGATAATCGTTACCAGGTTCCCGAAGCCGGCAACGGCATTGCCACGCTGTCGCAATACAATTCGAAGCAGCCGGGTCCTGTTGCCGCACCGACGACAGTAACTGTTGCCGCCAATACCGTCGCCGGCATGCATATTGAACGTGACGGCAGTCAGCGCTGGCTGGTCGTCAAGCAAACGCCGGAAGCACTGTGGCCGCAGCTGAAGGATTTCTGGCAGGAGTCGGGATTCCTGATCAATGTCGACCAGCCTGCGATAGGCGTGATGGAAACCGATTGGGCGGAAAATCGCGCCAAGATTCCAACCGACATCGTTCACGAGACGCTGGGCAAGGTGCTCGATTCGCTGTGGTCCACCGGAGAGCGAGACAAATACCGAACCCGCGTCGAGCGTGCCGCCGACGGTTCGACCGAGATTTATATCAGTCATCGCGGCGCGCAGGAAGTCGCGGTTGGCTTACAAAAAGACAGCACGATGTGGGAGCCGCGGCCGTCCGATCCAGGCCTTGAAGCCGAATTTCTGGCGCGCCTGATGGCGCGGCTGGGCAACGATCCGGGCATTGCCAAAACAGCGATAGCCAACAGCACGACGGAGCCTGCGCATTCCAAATTGGTCAAGGGTGCCGATGGCAGTTATGTTGAAGTCGACGAGGGCTTTGACCATGCATGGCGCCGTGTCGGTTTGGCGCTGGATCGCGTGGGATTCACAGTTGAAGATCGCGACCGTACCCAGGGTTTGTATTTTGTTCGTTATGTCGACGAAGGCAAAGATGCGCAAAGCACTGCTGAAAAGGGATTCTTCTCCAAGCTCATGTTCTGGAATAGCAGCGACCCCGTTTCCAATGCGTTGAAATACCGGATATCGATCAAGGAAACCAGCGCCGGCAGCAAAATTGTCGTTCTTGATAATGACGGCAAGCCGGAACTGTCCGGTACCGGTGCGAAAATTTTGAACCTGTTGAACGACCAGCTTAAATAAGCTATTTGCGTGATTGCCGTTGCAGGGCGGAAGGCGATTAGCATTTCCACCCTGCAATAAAAAAGCCGACCCGAAGGTCGGCTTTTTAACGAACAATTGCCGATTACTTGCCAGCAGGAGCAGGAGCAGCCGGTGTTGCAGGAGCAGCCGGTGCGCCAGCAGCAGGGGCAGCAGGAGTAGCTTCAGCAGCTGGTGCTGCAGGAGTAGCTGGAGTTGCTGCTGGAGTTGCTGGTGCAGCAGGAGCTTCAGCGGCTGGAGCTGGTGCAACAGCAGGAGCTGGTGCAGGAGCTGGAGTTTCCTCTTTTTTGCTGCAAGCAGCCAAAGCAACAGCCAACAGGGAAACGATCAACAATGTTTTTTTCATGAATTTTCCTTCAAATATTATCAAA
>JBIODP010000215.1:0-4645 GCA_044445195.1 Burkholderiales bacterium
ATTCTGGAGCCGGCAGGCGCATTGGCGGTCGCCGGCGCCAATGCGTATATCGAACGGGCGCGGGCTGATAAAAAACCCCTCAAAAATGAAACTCTGGTGACAATTGCCAGCGGCGCCAACATGAATTTCGATCGACTGCGCTATGTCGCCGACCGCGCCGATCTGGGTGAGTCGCGGGAAGCCCTATTTGCCGTAACAATTCCCGAGGAGCGCGGCAGCTTCAGGCGATTTTGCGAATTGGTCGGGCCGCGTAGCGTAACCGAATTCAATTACCGCATCAGCGATGCCCAGGCAGCGAACATATTTATCGGCGTGCAAGTATCCAATCGCGATGAATCCGGCAAAATCAGCAAAAACTTCGAAAAACACGGTTTCGAAACCATGGATTTGACCCACGATGAGCTAGCCAAACTACACATACGGCATTTGGTCGGCGGTAAAAGCGCCTTGGCGAATGATGAATGGCTCTATCGTTTTGAATTCCCGGAACGGCCGGGGGCACTGATGCGATTCCTTGACAGCATGGCGCCGAACTGGAATATCAGCCTGTTTCATTACCGCAACCAGGGCGGCGATGCCGGACGCATCCTGGTCGGCCTGCAGGTGCCCAGGAAAGAAATGAAAACCTTGCGCACATTCCTTGCCGGTCTGGGATACCGCTATTGGGACGAAAGCGACAATCCTGTCTATTCCTTGTTTTTGTAGGCGGCCGAATTCAACCATGAACCCACCTGACCCGCGCACACCGGACGCTTCTCCTCTCGGCAAACCGGCTTCATATCAAACCGAGTATGATCCGGCGCTACTGTTTCCTATCGCCCGGAAAACCAATCGGGATGAACTTGGCGTCAGCGGCACGCTGCCATTCTTTGGCGTCGATATCTGGAATGCCTACGAAGTATCGTGGCTCAACCTGCGCGGAAAACCGCAGATAGCGATAGCCAGCATCACGGTTCCCGCCGACTCTCCCAATATAGTCGAGTCGAAATCGTTCAAACTTTATTTGAATTCATTTAATCAGACCCGCTTGGCAGGGCCCGACGCTTTGCTGGAACTGCTGCGTGCCGACCTTTCGGCCGGATTCGGGGCGCCGGTTCATATCAGGCTTTCCGGCCCCGATACATTCGGCGACATGAAAATTGCCGAATTGCAAGGAATTTTGCTGGATCGCCTTGACATCGAAATCGATCGATACACCCCCGATGCAACGCAATTGAGCGCTGACCGGCAACAACCCGCCATAGAGGAAGTGCTGGTGTCGCATCTGCTGAAATCAAACTGTCTGGTAACCGGCCAGCCGGACTGGGGCAGTATCCAGATACATTACGTCGGCCCGCAGATCGACCAGGAGAGCTTGCTGCGCTACCTGATCGGTTTTCGCACGCACAATGCATTTCATGAGCATTGCGTAGAGCGCATATTCATGGATGTGTTGCGTCAGTGCAAACCGCAAAAACTAACGGTGTATGCCCGCTATGCACGGCGCGGGGGCCTGGATATCAATCCCTGGCGCAGTAATTTTACAACCGGGAAACCGCCATCCAACCTGCGCGGTGCCCGCCAATAGCATAATATTAACGAATGGCAATAGTTTATACGGGCTTTGATTTTCATGTGAGCAAAGTTCAGAATAGGCCTATAATTCCCGGAAAATCCAGTTTGTGCAACACATTATGAGTCACATCGTGAACCATTTCAGTCAAATTCTAGCACCCGAAAATATTCTGCTCGATTTGGACGTGTCCAGCAAGAAGCGGGCATTCGAACAAGCGGGGCTGTTATTCGAAAATAATTGCGGAATTGCCCGATCGACGGTATCGGACAATCTGTTTGCCCGTGAGCGCCTGGGTTCGACCGGACTCGGGCACGGGGTGGCAGTGCCGCACGGCCGCATCAAGGGACTAAAAGCGCCACTCGCTGCGTTTGTGCGTCTGGCAGAACCGATTCCTTTCGAATCGGCGGATGGGGAGCCTGTCAATTTGCTGGTATTCCTGTTGATACCGGACCACGTAACCCAGCAACATCTGGAAATCCTGTCGGAAATTGCTGAAATGTTTTCCGATGAAAATTTTCGCACGGTACTGTCAACCACACAGGACGCGGCAACAGTCCATGCGCGGCTGATCACCTGGCAACCCAGCCTGCAAAGCATTACCTGATCCATGTTGCCGCGTTGCCCGTAGTGGACGCCTCCCAAGACCCCACCATGCCCTCTTCAACGCCGCTGACAATTCAACAACTATACGACGATAACCGCGAATCGCTGCTGCTCGGATGGTTTGCCGGCTTCCCCGGCGGCGACCGCCTGATATCGGGCGATGCCATCTCGGCCGCCGATCAGGTTGGCCATTTGAATCTTATTCATCCTGGGCGGATTCAGGTTTTCGGGCACCAGGAATATGAATACTATCAACGCCTGTCGCCGTCATCGCGGGTGCATCAAACCGAAGGGATGGTAGCAGGCGGACCGCCGGCATTCATTATTGCCCAAGGCCTGGAAACGCCGGCCTACCTGCTGTCGATTTGCGACGAAAAAAATATCCCGCTTTTTTCGACCCCTCTGCCGGCCGCCCAGGTGATCGATTACTTGCGCGTTTACCTGTCGAAGAAATTAGCCCAGCGCACCATTATGCACGGCGTATTTATGGATGTGCTGGGAGTTGGCGTGCTGATTACCGGCGAGTCCGGCATAGGCAAAAGCGAATTGGGCCTGGAACTTATTTCGCGCGACCATGGCCTGGTTGCCGACGATGCAGTTGAATTCGCGCGGATTGCGCCGAACATGGTTGAAGGCCGTTGCCCGCCATTGCTGCAAAACTTGCTGGAAGTGCGCGGCTTGGGCCTTCTCGATATTAAAACCATATTCGGCGAAACCGCCGTGCGCCGCAAGATGCGCCTGAAACTCATCGTCCACCTGGTTCGCCGCAGCACCCTGGAAGAAACTTACGAACGACTGCCGCTGCACTCGCAAACCGAAGATGTGCTTGACCTGCCCATCCGCAAGGTAGTCATTCCGGTTGAAGCAGGACGCAACCTTGCGGTGCTGCTGGAAGCGGCGGTGCGTAATACCATCGTGCAGTTGCGCGGCATCGACACGCTGAAAGAATTCATCGTGCGACAACAAAAGGCAATGGGTAACGATTAAAAAAACTTCGCGGCGCTCACTCCAGCGCGGCGATGATCTGCGCCGCAGACTGTTCGAGTTTTTCCTGATCTTCCTGAACGGCCGCATGGAGCCGCATGATTTCGCAATTGCGGCGCGGAATCACATGAAAATGCAGATGCGGCACGCTTTGCATTGCCGCCTCACCGTTGGCTTGTACAATCAGCACGCCTGGAACATCGAAGGCTTTGCGTACTGCCTTCGCGATTTTTTGCGTGACCAGCATGGTGGCGGCCAGACTGGCTGGCGACAATTCGAAAATCATGGCCGCCTCTTCTTTGGGGATAATTAACGCGTGACCCTCAGTCTGCGGCATCAAATCCATGAAGGCCAGGGTCTGCTCATCTTCATAAAGTTTGATGCAGGGCAATTCACGGCGCAGGATTTTAGCGAAAACATTTTGCGGATCGTAGGGCATGATAATCGGCTATTGGCTATTTGCGGGTAATCGGTTTTAACCGGGAGACTTGCATGGGAAATATGATAACACCGGTTTGAACCGCGTCCATTCCTTTCTTGCACCGGGCATAGTTGACGTGCTTGCGGTACTATCTTTACCTATGCGCATTATTATCATTACCGGCATTTCCGGATCTGGCAAATCTGTTGGCTTGAACGCCTTGGAAGATGCCGGCTATTTCTGCGTGGACAATCTGCCACCCACACTGTTGCGGGCATTGATTGCCACACGCATTGCGGAAAGTGCGGATATGCTGGCCGTGGCGATGGATGCCCGTAGCGCAAATTCCCTTGCCGGACTACCCGCCGACATCCTGTGGTTGAAAGAACAGGGCCATGACGTTAAAGTGCTTTTCCTGACGGCAACAACTGAATCCCTGATTGCGCGTTTTTCTGAAACCAGGCGCAGCCACCCCTTATCGCATCGCCTGCAATCCGATCAAAGTCCTGCCGACCGTCCCACGCTGATAGAGTGCATTCTGAAAGAGCGAGAGATACTGGCGACCATCGCAGGACTCGGTCATGTAATCGACACGTCCGGCTTGAGCGTCAACAAATTGCGTTCCTGGATAAAGGAAGTAATTGAAACCGAATATACACCGCTGACCCTATTGTTTGAATCGTTCGCCTTCAAGTTTGGCGTACCGCTGGATGCGGACCTGGTATTCGATGCGCGCGTGTTGCCGAATCCATATTACGATACAACGCTACGCCCGATGACCGGCAAGGATGCGCCGGTGTGCGCCTTTTTATCTAACCAACCGAATGTGGCGGAACTGATTGTCGACATCCGCAGATTTATTGAAAAATGGCTACCTTCATTCAAGTCGGACAACCGCAGCTATTTGACGGTTGCCATCGGTTGCACTGGCGGGCAACATCGCTCGGTCTACGTGGCAGAACAACTCGCCTCGCAATTTATCGGCTCCGAACGCGTGGTTTTGCGCCATCGCGAACTTGCCTGAATGTGCCGGATTTGCCGGATTTGCCTGATACTCACCCCGCCGACACCGCCACCGTTTC
>JBIODP010000216.1:0-4632 GCA_044445195.1 Burkholderiales bacterium
AACCAATGGTTGCCCATAGAGGATGCCAAGGAAGGGTTAATCATCCTGGCAGTCGATCCGGAACAGGTTAAAAGCGCCCGCATCATCAATAATATTTTTCCGAAGGCCAAACCCGATTTTCGGGTGACTACCTGCACCGAGTTCAATCAAACGGTCGCCGATTTCTACGGTGCAGTCGGCGACAGCGCCTCGGTCGGCGAGCTTCTTTCGGGGATGGATACCGACGATGAAGACAGTAGCGAATTGTCGGCAACCGACTTGTCCGCCGCCTCCGAAAATGAACTGGTCAAGCTGGTCAATAAGATCATTGTCGACGCCTACCGGCAAGGCGCCTCGGATATCCATATCGAGCCGCGCCCCGGCAAGGAAAAAACCCTCATCCGCTTCCGCAAGGACGGCTCGCTGGAAAACTATATCGAAATCCCGTCCAGCTATCGCAATGCGCTGTCGGCCCGCATCAAAATCATGTGCGACCTTGATATTTCCGAGCGCCGCAAACCCCAAGACGGCAAAATAAAATTCAAGAAATTCGGTCCGCTCGACATAGAATTGCGGGTTGCGACGATTCCGTCGGCGGGTGGCGTTGAAGATATCGTCATGCGTATCCTGGCGGCCGGCGAGCCTATTCCGCTGGATAAGCTTGGCGTCCTGCCCTATAACCTGGAGCGCTTGAAAAACGTTATCAGCAAACCATACGGCCTTTTTTTCGTGTGCGGACCAACCGGCTCTGGGAAAACCACCACGCTGCACTCGGTGCTCAGTTTTCTGAACAAACCTGACACAAAAATATGGACCGCCGAAGACCCGGTGGAAATTACCCAGAAAGGACTGCGCCAGGTGCAGGTGAACCGCAAGAGCGGGCTGGACTTCGCGACTGCGATGCGGGCTTTCTTGCGTGCCGACCCAGATATCATCATGGTCGGCGAAATGCGCGACAAGGAAACCGTTGGCATGGGTATCGAGGCGTCCCTCACCGGCCATCTGGTGTTTGCCACGCTGCATACCAATAGCGCCCCGGAATCGATTGTGCGCCTGCTCGACATGGGCATGGACCCGTTCAACTTCGCCGATGCCTTGCTCGGCATTCTCGCTCAGCGCTTAGCCAAGCGCCTGTGCTCGAACTGCAAAGCGGCATATGAACCGACAGACGAAGAAATGAGGCTGTTGCTGGAAGAATATTGTCAGGAATTAATGAACACCAAGGCATTCATCAACGAACCCAAGGCAAGCTATGCGCGCGTGCTGGATGCCTGGACCAAAAACTATGCAAACGACAAAGGAAAATTCACGCTATACCGCGCGACAGGATGCGAACACTGCAACGGCGGCTACAAGGGGCGGGTCGGCCTGCATGAACTGATGGTAGGCACAGACCCGGTCAAGAAATTGTTGCAAGAACATGCGCGCGTCGCACAGTTGCTGGCAGCAGCGCTGGAGGACGGCATGTCGACGCTGAAAATGGACGGCATCGAAAAGGTGTTGTCCGGCATCACGGACATCAAGCAGATCCGTTCTGTTTGCATCAAGTAAAAAACACCGTCGATTATTGCCCCCAATGCCTACCTGCCTGTAACGCCGGCAATCTTGAGCGGCGGCAATCGCTTGCGCGCAATTTTTGCCGCTTCTTGCAATGGCACGCCGAGCAGAACCAGCACAAGAGTGGCGTATCGCTCGGGCACGTTCTTATCGATCCCCGACATCAACTGTTTGGTCATCACGGCGATTCCACCACCATTTAGCATGAGCATCGTTAACTGCAGATCCTGAACGGTAAATCGTCCGGATTCCACGCCTCGCAAGATATCGCGTTCCAGCCTCGGGCCGAAGCCTGCGATAAGACTCAGCATCCCCAACCTCACGAGAAACCAGCCCCATTTTCTATCTTTTTGCGCGCGACTCAGGACATGCCGCATCGATGTCGACATAATCTCGGCTGGGTCGCTCAGTGTTTCATCCAGTCTGTCCAATGCGTCGGCAAACGGTGTTATTTGTTCGGCAATCATCGCGTCGAGCAGCTCCTGCTTGGATGCGAAGTAGTTGTAGAAAGAACCGAAACCGACATCGGCGCGCGAGGTGATTTCCTGGATCGAGCAGTTCTCCAGTCCCTTCATCGACGACAATTCGTAAGCGGCGTTGAGCAGCTTGGCGTGCGTCTCCATTTTTCGGCGTGTTTGCCTGTCCGGCACTGAAGATAAGACAGCCTTCGGTCTTGGAAGCTGTGGAATTGGCGTGGCTAATAAAGTGGATTTTTTCATGCTTCGATTTTCAAGTCAAACCCATGGATTGCGTGACGGTGGGTGTTAAGGCTGACATGCATCGGAATGCCGCCATGCCTAAATAGCGAAAAATATTGATTATCGCACACTCGTTATTAGCTTTCATACTCCCGATTTTAGGTGTCCCGGCATTAGCCGCCCGTCGATGACATAAAGCGCACAATTTTTTCCGGCTTCTCGTTGAACTCATGGCGGTACGGTTTTCTGGCAATTGCATGGCGAATTTCGGCGTCGAGCCGATCATCGCTTATTCCCTGCCGTAACGGTGTCCGCAGATCTGCGCTTGCATCCTCCCCGAGACAAAGCAACAGGCGTCCATCGGCGGTCAGCCGAACACGATTGCAGGTTTCGCAGAAATGGCGAGACATGGCGGTAATAAAGCCGACGCTGAATCTTCCGTCGCCCGACACTAAATACCTGGCCGGCCCGCCGCCCTTGACAATTCCGGCCACGAGATCGAATTTCTCCTGGAGGCGAGTAATTGTCGGCTGAATACTGATAAACCCTGCCCCGCGTCCGCTATCGCCTATCGGCATGGCTTCGATCAGCCTCAGGACAAATCCTCTGTCCCGGCAATACGCGACCATGACGTCGATATCGGCAGCAGACGTATCGGGCAGTATTACCATGTTGATTTTGATCGGAGCGATTCCTGCGTCGTGAGCCGCTGCAATGCCGGCAAGCACTTTCGGCAATGCATCCCGTCCAGTCAATGCCTCAAAGCGATGGCGATCCAGGGTATCGAGGCTGACATTGATCCGGCTCACCCCTGCAGCCTTGAGCGGTGCAGCAAGACCGGCAAGCTGGGTGCCATTTGTGGAAAGAGACAAATCTTCAATGCCGGCCACTTGCGCCAGCCGCCCGCTCAGTTCCGTAATGCCGCGCCGCGTCAGCGGCTCTCCTCCGGTCAGTCGTATCCTTTTGACGCCCAGGCGCGCGAAAGCTGCGACGACGCGCTCAATCTCGCCGAAATCCAGCCATTCCTCGCGCGGCTCGAAATCATTGCATCCTTTCGGCAAACAGTATTGACAGCGCAAATCGCAACGATCCGTGACCGAAACCCGAAGATAATCGATGCTGCGACTGAATTGATCCCGCAAACTGTCTGTCATGTTCGTTCCTTGTAAAAACTGCCACAAGTGGATGCAATCAAACTTTAGAAGTGAATCGGCTTTCCGTTGGCCCCCCGCGCCGCCTCCATCACAGCCTCCGCCAACGTCGGGTGCGCATGAATCATTTGCGCTACATCGTCCACAATCAACTCGCTGCTGCGTGCCAGCAGCAGTTCGTGGATGAGTTCGGTGGCGTTGGATCCGACGATATGCGCGCCAAGAATTTCGCCGGTATCCGAATCGGTCAGCAGCTTCACCAGTCCTTCCGTCTTGCCGACGGCGACGCTTTTGCCAACCGCGCGAAACGGGAATACGCTTTTCTTGAATCGAATGCCCTTCGCCGCAGCGCCATCTTCGCGCAACCCGAAGCCAGCCACTTGCGGCTCGCAATAAATTGCCGACGGCACCAAATCTTCCGGAACACGCTTATGCACTGGGGGATGGCCGGCGATGAACTCGACCGCCATTTCACCCTCTCTCGATGCAACGTGCGCCAGCGCGGGGGAGGAAACGATATCGCCAATGGCGAAAATTCCCGCCACGCTGGTCTGCCCATAGTCGCCGGTCAGAACGTAGCCGCGGCCATCAAGCTTCACCCCGGCCTCTTCCAGGCCCAACCCATTGGTGTTCGGCGTCCGACCGAACGCAGCAAGCACTTTTTCGGCATCGATGTCTTCTGCCTTTCCACCCGCCTCGACGCGAACCCTCTGTCCATCGGCAGTCTTCTGGCATGAGACCGCACGCGTGCCCGTTCTGATCTCGATACCGGCTTGGCGCATTGAAGCATCAAGGACCTGCGCCACTTCAAAATCTTCAGCCGGAAGTATGTGTCCTGCCATCTCGATTAACGTGACACGCACGCCGAAAGCATGCATCACGTAAGCAAATTCGCAGCCTATGGCGCCCGCGCCCAGGACCACCAATGAGCGCGGCAATTTTGTCAGCGCGAGTATCCCCGACGAAGACAGGATGTCATGTTCGTCCGGTTCAAACCCCTTTACCGCGAGGGGGCGCGATCCCGTGGCAACCACAATATTTTTCGCCTGCAAGGTGCTGGCGCTACCATCGCGGGCAGTTAAAGATAGTTTGCCGGGAGCGGCAACGCGCGCTGTTGCCTTGAAAACTTCGATCTTGTTCTTGCGCATCAAGCCGCTTACCCCATCGGCCAAGGTTTTGGCGGCGAGCCGGGACTTCGCATGAACCGCCTCATAACTGAATCCGCCTCGATCGACCTTGACTCCAAA
>JBIODP010000217.1:0-4621 GCA_044445195.1 Burkholderiales bacterium
ATAACGCGTTGACGCAAATCGGCGTGGCCGGTCAGGCGTCGATCGACAAGGTGGCCGGTCCGGTCGGCGAAGCGCTGATCATGACGGCGTTCGGCCTGTTCGTTGCGGTGCCGGCGGTGCTGGGCTACAACTGGCTGGTCAAGCGCAACAAAGGCGCGATGGAAGAAGTCCGCTCGTTCGCCGCCGACCTGCACTCGGTGCTGATCTCGGGCGTGATGTCGACCAGTCAATCGGTGCAGGCGCAAACCGACAAAAAGGGGTAAATCATGGCAATGGCATGCAGCCTATTGCCAGTGTACCGGCCTTTTTTTATTCTCTTCGTATGAAAGTTATTATCATGTCTCAATGTAGATTAGCGCAGTTGAGCCTGTTGGCGGCCCTGCTCGGTTTTAACATGATGCCGGTCTTATCCGGAGGCGCCGCAACTGCCTACGCAGCCGACGCAGCCAGTGTGCGTCCCGAGGTTGGCAAACCGCTGCAGACAGCCCAGGAAGATATCAGGAAAGGCAAGTACAAGGACGCGCTGGCGAAAATTCATGAGGCCGAGGCAATCGGCGGCAGAACCGCTTATGAGAACTACATGATCGACTATATGCGCGCTGCGGCCGCTCAAGGAGCGGGCGATAGCGCACTGGCAGCCAAATCCTATGAAGCGGTGCTCAACTCAGGCCACGTAACAGGCGCCGCGCAAACCAAAATTGTTCAGGCGCTGGGCGAACTGTATTACCAGGCCAAGGAATATTCCAAGGCCATCGTTTGGCTGACGCGCTACCTCAACGAAGGCGGCGATGACGCCCGCATGCGGCCGCTGCTGATCAATGCGTACTACCTGAGCGGCGATTATGCCCGCGCAAGCAAAGAAACGCAGGCACAGATTCAAGCCGACGAAAAAGCAGGACGAACGCCAGGCGATGAGCAATTGCAAATGCTTGCCAGTTGCGCACTCAAGCAAAATGACAAGGCGGGATATGTAATCGCCTTGGAAAAAATGCTGACTTATCACCCGAAAAAAGAATTGTGGATTGATTTGTTGACCCGCCTTGAGAACAAGACAGGCTTTAACGATAACCGTCTTGGCCTTGACGTATATCGTCTGAAGCTGACAGTCGGCGCCGTGAGATCCGCCAATGATTTCATGAACATGGCGGAACTGGCTTTGCAGGCAGGCTACCCGTCGGAAGCCAGGAAGATCATTGATGCAGCATTTAAATCCGGCGCTTTCGGCAGCGGCGCCGAAGCATCGCGGCAGAAGCGCTTACAGGATCTCGCAACGAAGAATGCGGCGGACGACTTGAAAGCCCTGCCTCAGACCGAAGCTGAAGTAAGCAAGGCCAAGGACGGCACAGGCATGGTCAACGCCGGCTATGACTACGTAACGACGGGACAATCCGAAAAGGGAATCGCCTTGATGGAACAAGGAATAGCCAAGGGCGGCCTCAAGCATCCGGAAGATGCCAAACTGCATCTGGCGCTCGCCTACCTGCAAGCAGACAAAAAATCCAAGGCACTGCAAGCATTGAAAACGGTGCAAGGCACGGATGGCACAGCCGAGATCGCCCGCTATTGGACAATCGAAATCAATCACCCTTTGAATTAATAGATGAAAGAGTAGTATGAAAATTGAATTTAATTGGGAAGACCCATTGTTCCTGGATCGCCAACTGTCGCAAGAAGAACGCATGGTGCGGGATGCGGCATATAGCTATGCCCAGGATAAACTGGCTCCGCGTGTTTTGGAAGCATTCAGGAACGAGTCGACCGACGCCAGGATTTTCCGGGAAATGGGCGAATTGGGTTTTCTGGGCGCGACGATCCCGCCTGAATATGGTGGCGCTGGATTGAATTACGTCAGCTACGGCGTGATCGCACGCGAGGTGGAGCGGGTTGATTCAGGATATCGCTCGATGATGAGTGTGCAATCGTCTTTGGTGATGGTGCCGATCCACGAATTCGGCAGCGAAGAGCAAAAACAAAAATACCTGCCCGGTTTGGCAACCGGTGAGCTGATTGGGTGTTTCGGCCTGACGGAACCGAATTTTGGCTCCGACCCGGGGGGTATGATCACCCGGGCCCGCAAGGTCGACGGCGGTTACAAATTATCCGGCGCCAAAATGTGGATTACCAATAGTCCGATTGCAGACGTTTTTGTCGTGTGGGCAAAGGATGACGAGGACAAGATACGCGGCTTCATCCTTGAAAAGAATTGGAAAGGGCTTTCCACGCCGGCAATTCACGGCAAGGTCGGATTACGCTCGTCGATTACCGGCGAAATCGTGATGGACGAGGTGTTTTGTCCAGAGGAAAATGCATTTCCTGAAGTACGCGGGCTCAAAGGGCCATTTACGTGCCTCAATTCGGCACGCTATGGCATTGCGTGGGGCGCCTTGGGAGCGGCGGAAGCGTGCTGGCACATCGCCCGACAGTATGTGCTTGATCGCAAGCAATTCGGGCGCCCTCTCGCAGCCAACCAACTGATACAACTGAAGCTTGCCGACATGCAAACCGATATTACCCTTGGGCTGCAGGGTTGCCTGCGCCTGGGCCGCTTGAAGGAAGAAGGCTCTGCGGCGGTTGAACTCACATCGATGATGAAGCGCAATTCCTGCATGAAGGCCCTGAACATTGCACGCGTGGCCCGCGACATGCTGGGGGGAAATGGCATTTCAGATGAATTCGGCGTGATTCGCCATATGGTGAACCTGGAAGTAGTCAATACCTACGAAGGAACCAACGACATCCATGCACTGATACTGGGGCGTGCTCAAACAGGTATTCAAGCCTTTAGCGCCGACTAGCCACGGGAGAATGCGCGATGAGCGGAGCACTTTCCCATATTCGGGTGCTAGACCTGTCCAGAGTGCTGGCCGGCCCCTGGACCAGCCAATTGCTTGCCGATCTGGGAGCGGATGTCATCAAGGTAGAGCGTCCCCGAACAGGCGACGATACCCGGGCATGGGGTCCGCCCTACCTGAAAACGCAAGAAGGAAAGGATACTTCCGAGTCGGCCTATTATCTCTGTGCAAACAGAAACAAGAAATCGGTCACCATAGACATTACCACTGCGGAAGGACAGGAAATCGTCCGGGATCTGGTGCGGCATTCCGATGTCGTGCTGGAGAACTTCAAAGTCGGGGGACTCAAACAATACGGCCTTGATTATGAGAGCCTGCAGACTGTCAATCCGCGCCTGATTTACTGCTCAATTACCGGTTTTGGACAGACCGGCCCGTATGCGAACCGGCCCGGATACGACTTTCTGATCCAGGGCCTGGGGGGGCTCATGAGCATCACCGGCTGCCGCGATGGGGAAATAGGGGCCGGACCGCAAAAGGTGGGCGTTGCGCTAACCGATGTCCTCACGGGGCTTTATGCAACCGTAGCGATCTTGTCGGCACTTACTTATCGCGAGCGCACCGGTCAAGGCCAATATATCGATCTGGCGCTACTGGACGTGCAAACGGCGTGCCTGGTAAACCAGGCTTCCAATTTCTTGACATCCGGAATCGTGCCGATGCGGATGGGAAATGCCCATCCCAATATTGTTCCTTACGAGGATTTTCCGACTGCAGACGGCAACATGATATTGGCAGTCGGTAACGATAGCCAGTTTACCAGCCTGTGCGGACTGCTCGGCCACCCGGAGTGGGCCGCCGACGAACGCTTTTCAACCAATGCGCAACGGGTCAAGCACCGGGATGTTTTGATTCCGATGATCAGGCAAGCCACCGTGTTCAAACCTACCCGCGAATGGATAGTGGCGTTGGAGGCGGCAAATGTTCCGTGCGGCCCTATCAACACGATCAAAGAGGTATTCGAAGACCCTCAGATCAAGGCGCGCGGCATGGGGCTCGAACTTCCCCATCCATTGGCCGGAACGGTTCCCCTGGTTGCCAATCCGATTCGCCTGTCCGAATCCCCGGTGACCTATCGCTCCCCGCCGCCTTTGCTCGGCGAGCATACGCGCGAAGTCTTGCACACTGTTCTCGGACTGTCCGCTGAGCGCATGGATATGCTTGCATCGATCGGTGTTATATGACAGCAGCAAGATCGTTTAAGCCGTGATCTCAGTCGACAACTCCAGGGTCTCCTTGATTTCCTCCATTACGACATAACTCTTCGATTGCGCCGCGCCCGGCAGTTGCAAGAGTATGTCGCCCAACAGCTTGCGATATTCGGCCATCTCGTGAATCCGCGCCTTGATCAGATAATCGAAATCGCCCGACACCAGATGACACTCCTGCACCTCCGGTATGCGCAACACCTCATGCCGAAATTTTTCGAAGGTCGCCGCCGATTTCTGGTTAAGCGTAATTTCAACGAAGACCAGCAGCTTGGCGCCCAGCGATGCAGCATCGACCTTGGCGTAATACCCGACGATGACGCCGTCGGACTCCATCCTTTTCACCCGCTCGATGCAAGGCGTGACGGACAAGCCGATACGGTCACCCAGATCTTTCATTGAGATACGCCCTTCCCTCTGAAGGATACGCAGAATATGGCGATCGAGTTTATCGAGACTGCGCGTCGATTCTTTTTGAGTTCTCATGAATATCACCTAAATTTATTATTTTTTACAGTAACATAAACTACGCAAACAGCAATAGTATAGCTATTATTATTG
>JBIODP010000218.1:0-4620 GCA_044445195.1 Burkholderiales bacterium
CCAACTGAGCTAACGACCCAACGAGGGACAGATTATACTGTATTTGCATCGCTTGATCCAATGCAATTTCAACACTTTCTCATTATTGGGTCAGCGATGTCGTTACTTTCAATACTTCATCCACTGTTGTCACCCCTTCAATAATCTTGAGCGCGCCTGCAACACGCAGCGGCTTCAAGCCATCTGCGACTGCTTGTTGTTTCAGCGCATGAAGGTCGGTTTCCTTCAGGATCTTTTTTGAGAATTTCTGCGTGACGGTCAATAATTCATACAGGCCGGTGCGGCCGCGAAAGCCGGTTTGGCGGCAGGCAAGGCAGCCGACCGGGTGATAGACGATAGCCGGTTTTGGCATTTGCAACCCTTCGGTCAGGCCGGCCCAGATATCGTCGGCGATTTCGCCGCCCGCCGTCTTGCAGTCCGGGCAAAGGGTGCGCACCAGCCGTTGCGCCATGATGCCGATCAGGGTCGCTTCCAGCAGGTAGTACGGCACCCCCAACTCCAGCAAGCGCATGACGGCCGACGGCGCGTCGTTGGTGTGCAGGGTCGACAGCACCAGATGGCCGGTCAGGGCTGCCTGGATCGCCATTTCGGCAGTTTCCAGATCGCGGATTTCGCCTACCATGATGATATCGGGGTCTTGTCGCATCAGCGCGCGCACGCCGTCGGCGAAGGATAGATCGAGGCCGTGCTGCACCTGCATCTGGTTGAATGCAGGTTCGACCATTTCAATCGGGTCTTCCACGGTGCAGACGTTGACCTCGGAAGTCGCCAGCGCCTTCAGCGTCGTATAAAGCGTGGTGGTTTTCCCGGAGCCGGTTGGGCCCGTCACCAGAAGGATGCCGTATGGCCGGGCGGTCAGCTCATCCCAGCGGAGCGCGTCGGCAAGCGGGAAGCCGAGCTCGGGCAGGGTCTTGACGACCACCTCGGGATCGAAAATCCGCATGACCATTTTTTCGCCAAAGGCGGTCGGCAGGGTCGACAGGCGCAATTCGATTTCCTGGCCGCCGGACGTGCGGGTTTTAATGCGCCCATCCTGCGGGCGGCGCTTTTCGATCACGTCCATCCGGCCCAGCAATTTGATGCGGGCCGTCATGGCGATCATGACAACGGCCGGCACCTGGTAGACCTGGTGCAGAATGCCGTCGATGCGAAAACGGATCGCGCTGAAGTCGCGCTTCGGTTCAAGATGAATATCGGAAGCCCGTTGATCGAACGCATATTGCCATAGCCAATCGACAATATTAATGATGTGCTGGTCGTTGGCGTCGACCTGCTTGTTGCCCATGCCCATTTCGACCAGTTGCTCGAAGTTGCTGCGCAAGGACAGATCTGCGTTATTCAACTTGCGCGCGCCCTTGATCGATTTTGCGAGCGAAAAAAACTGCGACGTGTACTGGGCGATATCGAGAGGATTGGCGATGACGAGTTTGACGATGCGGCGCGAGATTTTGGCAATCTCCGCTTCCCATTCGACGTTGAACGGGTCGCACGTAGCCACAATCAACTCGGTTGCCGTCATCTCAACCGGCAGGATCTTGAAGCGTGCGGCATAGGTGGCCGACATCACGTCCGCCACTTTGGTGAAATCTATCTTGAGCGGATCGATCCGGTAATACGGCAGTTGCACCTTGCCGGCCACCCATTCCGTCAGCCAATCCAGCATGATGGTGCGGTGCGGCGGAAATGCAGATTGAAATTTGCATTGTGCGACCGCAACCAGCGGATGCATGGGGATTACCGCATTTTTCAATATCCCTTGCACTTGCGCATATTGTTTCTTGGCGTTGGCTTCTTCGATAATGCCGTCGGCCAGCAGCCAACTGAAAATCTGTTGCAGATCCAGTACTTTTTGCGCGACTTTGTTCATGGCAGTATCTTTTGGCGATGCGTTCAAGTTGTTTTCAAGCCGCTTTCAGGCCATTCACCCAAGACTTGGCAGGGAGTTTGGTGGCCTGGACGATGTTCAGCGCCCGTTCGTATAATGCCGGAAAATCGAGAGTCGTGCCTTGTTTGAACGCGATGGCAATCACATTGCCGTCATGCACTTCAGGCAGGCAAAGCACTTTGTCGAAGGCGAAATGCATCGCTTTCAGGTTTTTGGCGTAGCTGGGGTGATCGCCGAACAGGTTGACGGTCATCACGCCGTGCGGCTTCAGGCAGGCAGCGCAGGCCTGATAGAACTCAGGCGTATCCAAGACCGGTCCGCGCGCGGTAGCGTCGTACAGGTCGACTTGCAGCGCATCGATGGTCTCGATGTTGGCGCGGTCGGTCACAAAATCCAGCGCATCCATTTCCAGCACCGCCAGCCGGTCGTCGTTCGGAGGGAGTTTGAACATGCTGCCGCAGACGGCAATCACCGAAGGATTTAATTCAACTGCCGTGATGCGTGCCTGCGGGAACAGCCGGTAACAGAATTTGGTCAGGGCGGCGGCGCCCAAGCCGAGCTGCACGATGCTTTGCGGTTGCGTGATAAACAGCATCCAGGCCATCATTTGCTGCGCATATTCGAGTTCCAGCCAGTCTGGTTTGCGCATTCGCATGGCGCCTTGCACCCATTCGGTGCCGAAATGCAGAAAGCGCACGCCGTATTGCTCGGATAGCGTGACCGGAGCGAATTTCGGTTTGCGGCGCGGAGGGGGCTGGGGCTCGTCGGCTTGCCGGCGGCTCTTGCCTGGGCCAGCTTTGAAATTGGCTTCGGCTTCGATGGATTTGCGTTTGATGAGCATGGTGTCAAGTGAGCGGCGTGCTGGTTCCTGCTTAACTGCCTATTGGCGTGGGACTGCGAAATTTAGTGGAATGGCGCAATGATACCGCGCCAGTCGAGCAATTTTTCATCGAATGACGATTGTGCGTTTGCCGGGGAGGAGGAAGGCAGGACTTTCGTGTCGAATCCTGCCTCGGCAAAGTGCTGAGCAAATTTTCCGGAAGTCTTGCCATTGAAACATAAGCGCGACAATTGCGGGCTATGGATTTTTAATGCGGCAAAGTCATTGGTTTCCGGCCGGCGTATGGCGCTGTCGAGGCTGCCTTCGCGCTCGCATGCGCCTATCACGTCCCATAAACCGATGCAGTGCGCCAGCAATCGGCGTAGCCGGTCAGGATAGGCGAGCGCAGCCAGATTCTCGTTCAATACTGCCGACAGCAGGCGCCAGAACTGGTTGCGCGGATGCGCGTAGTATTGCTCTGCCTGCAATGAAGCCTGACCGGGGAAGCTGCCTAATATCAGGATTTTGGTGTTGCTGTCGATGACAGGCGGAAAGCAACTGAGCCGGGAGTGCGAGGATTTGAGGAGCATACGGCAACATTATATCGCGCGGGTGTGGGGCTTGCTACTGTACAGCCGGGACACATAGGTAACACATGTCGGGAGACATAGGTAACGCATTGACTCTTTATTTTAGTGGATATTTCGTAAGTCGAGTGTGCCGAGTTCCTTGTTGCAGAAAAATAGTTTGACAATGCCATCGACAGTGTCTTGGCGAAGGGCAATGTATTGGCCGATGAGTCCTTCACCTAGGAAGATGGCATGTCCTTTGTAGTTAAATTGGCCGTTTCCTTTGACCTTGCGTACCTGATCGCCGGCGTCGTATTCCACAGCGGGTAAAACCTCTGGGAATGAGCGAGCACTAGTCTGATAACACGATACCGGAGGTTTTTGCCCCAGCGCTTCATGCGGCCGGATCAGGTTGTAACAGTCACGCCATTTATCAAAAGCGGATTGGCAGACTGAGATCGAATTGAAACCGAAACGATCGAGCAATTCACGCTTGAGAGTACGATGGAAACGCTCGTCCTTGCCTTGTGTCTGTGGATGATACGGACGGCTGTGACTGACCCTGATGCCGAGCCGAATCAGCCAGATTTCCAGACGCGACAGCCCTTTTTTGACCGATCCCCAGGGCGGGCCATTGTCGCAGGTAATGCGTTCGGGCAAACCGTAGCGGCGAAAGGTATTGGTCAACACTGCCTGTACGGTTTCGCGAGTCTGATTGCCGCAAGCCGACAGACAGACAACAAAGCGGGAATGGTCGTCAAGAACAGTCAAAGGATTGCAGCGACCCGCACGTGCATCGGTCAGCGCAAAATGTCCCTTGAAATCCATTTGCCACAATAAATTCGGCGCTTCGTGCTCAAACCTTTTAAGCGCCGGTTTTGCATCACCCACTGGAGGCTGAATTTGTCGATGATGCCGTCGCAGAATGGCATCAATCGTGCTGGGATGCGGCTTGGGAAAATCGTCTGGCAATAAAGCACGTAGCTTGCGACCGCCCCAGCATGGATAGGTTTCATGCAAGGCTAGAATACGTGCTTCAAGCTCGCTACTGCTGCGCTTGGGTGATGACGCGGGGCGCCGAGAATAATCTTCCAGACCTGCTGCGCCAAGAAGTTGGTACCTTAATAACCATTTGTAAGCGGTCTTGGGACTGACCTGAAACGAACGGCACAATGCTCGAATGTTGGCATCCGGCGCCTGAGCCAACATGACAAACTCTAATCGGGAAGACATCTGGGAACTCTCTTTCCAAGGCATCGCTTGCTCCAAATGGTTGCAATACGATGATCTTAAAAGGTGTTACCTATGTCTCCCGACATGTGTTACCTATGTGTCCCGGCTGTACA
>JBIODP010000219.1:0-4601 GCA_044445195.1 Burkholderiales bacterium
GCCTTCCAGTCCGACTCGATCCACCACGGTGATGTGGCCGCGCCGATAGCGGATATAGCCGTAACTTTGCAGCTTCCCCGCTGCCTCGGTCACGCCTTCGCGCCGCACGCCCAGCATGCCGGCGATCAATTCCTGGGTGATGGTCAACTCATTGGTGGGCAAGCGATCCAGAGTCAGCAGCAGCCAACGGCATAATTGTTGCTCGACTGAATGATGACGATTACATACGGCGGTCTGGGACATTTGCGTGATAAGCGCCTGTGTATACCGCAGCAACAGACGCAGCACAGGGCCAGCGCGATTGAATTCTTCCATCAGTATGTGCGATTTCAAGCGGTAGCCGTAGCCGCCGGTCTGCACCACGGCGCGGCTTGGCGTCGTATTGCCGCCCATAAAGATTGAAATTCCCAATACCCCTTCGTTGCCGACTCCGGCCATTTCCGAGGACCCGCCGTTTTCCAGCACGTAGTGCAGAGAGACGATAGATGTAGTGGGAAAATAGACATGCTGCAGCTTGCCGCCGGATTCATACAGCACATCGCCGAGTAACATGGGAATTAGTTCGAGGTGCGGCGCCAGACGCTCGTATTCAGCATCGAGCAGGGCTGCCAGAAGGTGATTCTGGTTCGGATCATGCATGCTGGACATATTGGAATTCCTATTTCCAGTCGTTCGCTTTCATGGTGCAAGAAGACGTCCGAAAGCTTACCGTCCTCCAACAGGGTAACACACCCAACCCGTTCGTCCTCGACTGTATACCTGTTGCCTGGTGCCATCTGTGTGCTGGCGCACATAAGGAATGAAAAATTCCAAAATGGCAATGTTTCATTATAGCGCTTGAGTTCAACCCAGGGTGGCAAGACTGTCGACCGATTGGGCTCGACACTGCGGAACCACGGATGCCTGAACGAAATCGTTTGGCAACTTCCGGTCCGCGGGTCTCGGCAACCACTTAATTCATAGTATCTGTCGGCCGCTGATGATTCTGATGAGAACCATGACGACCGCGATGATCAGGAGAATGTGTATGAACCCACCGAGAGTGTAGGATGTGACGAGGCCGAGCAGCCACAAGATCAATAGGACGACGGCGATGGTATAAAGCATGATGTTATTCCTTTCGAGATAGAACGCGTGGCTCACCGTTTAATGGGGCCACCTTTCGCAGGCGGATTGCCGCCTATTTTGCGCCGCTGACTTCAACGTCTACGCGACGGTCCGGCTGCAAACACGCAATGACGCGTTTGCTGACCCGGCCTTTGCAATCGCCGGGATTCGTGACCGGCTGTGCCTTGCCTTTTCCTTCGGCACTGATGGTATTGGCTGCAATGCCGGTGCTTTCCAGGTACACTTTTACCGTATTGGCGCGCTGCTCCGAAAGCTTTTGATTGTATGCGACGCTGCCGATGCGATCTGTATAGCCGGTCACCGCAATGGTGTTGTAGCTGACGCCGTTTAGCTCTTTTGCCAGACCATCCAGTAACACTTTGCCTTCCGGCTTTAGCGCCGACTTATCGAAATCGAACAGTGCATCGGCCGACAGGCTGATTTTCCTGGGCATGATCCTTGCCGGCTCAGGCGCGGGCATTGGCGCTGGAACGGGAATTGCCGCTGCCAGCTGCGGAATCGGCACCTCGGCTTTCGCCATGAGATCCGAATCGCATTCAGCGTTCGCCATCGCCGGTGTCCAGTATCCGGCGCGCCAACAAAGTCCATAGCCGCTCTTGACGACACTGCCGTTGCTACTTACCCAGTAGCCCTGATTCGCCCCATTCTCCGCAGCGGCAGTGAGCGGCAGCATGGCCGAGGCGACGCAGGCAGCGAGCAATAATTTCGGTAGTGTTTTCATTTTGAAGTTCCCGTAAGTGAGCATTGGTGTTCGTTTTTCAAGCGCGCCGATCTTTCTCGGAACGCCAGACTGAAACGGAAGATATTTTTGGCGCGTAAACAAATCTCAGAACCAGTCGCAGACACTCCACAAAGTGGCCGTTACGCTGCGTGGCATCAATGATTGAAGATTAAAAGAAACGTTCGAAACAGTCTGTTCGTTGCCGTACACAAAAGTATTGGAGCAGCCTGCCACATCGGCGAGATTTCAGCGCATGCGGCGATTCATCCGCGAACACATCATCTCCCTGCCTCGCAAGCGGCGGCATGTCGGCGCATGAGTAAATCGTAACCGCGCAAGAGCTTTCGTTCGACTAGCGCGAGTGCCGGTGGCAGGGCCGGCTCATTGGGTTCTGTCATCACCTGGACGAGCTGGTTATGAAGGCCGGCGTATAGGGATGGAAATTGATTGGTAAGCGTATTCATGATTGGTTCTTTCGATGGGAGTATTAACATCCATAACCTATACTGAGGTTGCACACGAATCTGTGCGCCAACACGCTTAACGGTTGGCACGAAATTCTGCGCAGATACTGCTACGCAGTACATGAAAAAGACGAAAAGGGTGCGCTAGCGAACAGTAACGAATTTTGTGTCGGTATACCCTTTGCATGTGTGAGTAAAGGACGCCACTTCAACAGTGTCGAATCTGCACTCAAAAGGGAGTCGGCTTCTTTTGGAATCGACGCCAAAAACGGCAACCGGAAATTTTTATTTGAAGTACCGGTGCAGATGAACATTACTGATGCGAGGCCATCATGACAAATATAAATTCCCCCACAAAATACGCGATACGTCAGTACCTGGACGGACGATCGCATTCAACGACACCGCCGCCTTCGCCTGAAGAAATTCGACGGCAACTCGGCTGGCAATTGCTAAAGTCCGATGCCCGCGCTTGGCAAGCGTCTGCCGTTCAATTCTGAAGGTCTCTAACATGTTACGCAGCATGAACGACCTCAAGGATTACACAATGCACGCCGGTTGAGGCGTCGATCGAGCGTTCCTTTGCCTCGGCGCGTGTTCGCGTCGGATACAAAATATCGAACCATGTCGCCGGTCCGCAGATTCCACCCTCTTGCGGATCGATGGGCACCAGTTTGTCAAACGTTCTCAAAGTGTGATTGGTAATTCCACTGACGCAGCAAGGCTTCGAATTCTTCGGCCCCGACAGGTCGGCTGAAATAATAGCCTTGGATCTGATCGCATCCGTGAGCGCGTAAAAACGACAGTTGTTCGACTGTTTCGACGCCTTCCGCAATCACTTGCAGACGTAGGCTATGCGCCAGTGAAATGATGGCAACGACGATGGCGGCCGCGTCGGAGTCGATCGTCAAGTCGTTGACGAAGGATTGGTCGATCTTCAGAACGTCGATCGGAAAGCGGCGCAGATACGATAGACTCGAATAACCGGTGCCGAAATCATCGATGGATATTTTGACTCCGAGTTGCTTCAACGTGCGCAAAATCATGATCGCGTTATCCACATCGTTCATGATCATGCTTTCCGTCAATTCCAATTCAAGAAAATGCGGTTCCAGGCCAGTCGCCTGCAAAACGTCGGCGATCGATTGTGCCAACGCCTTTTGCGTGAACTGGCGAGGAGAAAGATTAACGGCAACCCGCAGGTCGGCAAAGCCCGCCAGATGCCAGGCCTTGGTCTGTATGCAAGCCTCGCGGATAACCCAGGCGCCAATGGAAACAATCAGTCCCATTTCTTCGGCCAAGCCGATGAAACGCGTGGGCGGAATCAAACCAAGGACCGGATGTTCCCAGCGCAGCAAAACTTCCATGCCGAGGACGTTGCGACTCCCCAAACTGACCTGCGGCTGATAGTGAAGCACGAATTCTCCACGATCCAACGCGTGGCGCAGGTCCGCCTCAATGCTCAGGCGGTCCAGCGTGCGCTCTATCATGGTCGGAGCGTAAAACTGGAAAGTGTTGCGCCCCATTTCCTTGGAGCGATACATGGCAATATCGGCGTGTTTGATCAAGCTTTCGGCGGTGTCGCCGTCGCCTGGATACTTGGTCACGCCCATGCTGCAGGTAAGAACGAATTCGTGATCCTGCAACATCAGCGGCTGTGCGACCGAATCCATGATGCGTTGCAGGACCGACAAACCAGGAGCGTCGTCAGTTTGACCGGGCAGCACCAACACGAACTCATCGCCACCCAGGCGTGCCACGGTGTCGGCCTCGTGCGTGGCCGACTGAAGCCGCCCTGCGAGCACCTTCAGCAGCGCGTCGCCGGCTTCATGCCCAAGCGTGTCGTTGACGAATTTAAACCGATCCAGATCGACGAATACAACCCAAAGCGGCGTGCCGCTGCGTTCGGCATCGCCGATTGCTTCGGTCAGACGTTCGCGCAACAGATTCCGGTTGGCCAATCCTGTCAACGTATCGTGCTTGGCTTGAAATTCCATTTCCGCTTCATATTTCATGACCGCGGTGATGTCGTATTGCGCAACCACAAAATGACTGAGAACGCCGTTCTCATCCTGTACCGGGGCGACGAACAGGTCGTTCCAGTACCCGGTGCCATCCTTGCGGTAGTTTCGCAGCAACGCATGACCTTCGCGTTTGTCGCGCAGCGCCGCACGAATCTCTTCGATATTCTGCTGATCCTGGCTGTTGCCTCCCAACGATTCCAGACTATGACCCAGTACCTCGTGCGCGCTATAGCCGGTAATGCGTTCAAAGGCAGGGTTGACATA
>JBIODP010000220.1:0-4576 GCA_044445195.1 Burkholderiales bacterium
CGATAGTAGTCAGCGGCAATGAGCCCGTCTACTTGCAGACGCTCTCTTTTCCAAAACGCACTCCGCACTCGCCCCAGTGGCAAAATAGTTATGTTACAGCAATTATTTACTGCAAAGATAATGCGATAGCACCGACTTGCGACGCGCTATCGTTCATTGATCTCAATCATTATGCGTGTGCGGCGCCTCCACCGTGCCTTGCAGTTTGGCATGCGCCAATGTGACGGCCACAGCGCACGATGCAAGCCGGTTTTCAGCACCGTCCGCCCGGCTGGTCAGAATGATGGGGACACGCGCCCCAAGCACGATTCCTGCAGACTTGGCATTGGCCAGATATTCCAATTGTTTAGCCAGCATGTTGCCGGACTCCAAATCCGGAACCAGCAGAATATCTGCCATCCCGGCGACTGCCGACAATAATCCCTTGATTCGGGCGGCTTCCGGATTGATCGCCGTGTCGAATGCAAGCGGCCCGTCCACGATCGCGCCGGTAATCTGGCCGCGATCGGCCATTTTGCATAACGCGGCGGCTTCGATCGTGGAAAGTATCTTTGAATCGACTGTTTCCACTGCCGACAGGACCGCCACCTTGGGCTGTGGGATACCCAGCGCATGCGCGAGGTCGATGGCATTCTGCATGATATGGCGTTTATCGTCGAGCGTCGGATAAATATTTATCGCCGCATCGGTAATCAAAAGGATGCTCGGATAGGTCGACACCTCCATCAGGAACACATGGCTGATGCGCCTCTCGGTGCGCAAGCCTGTGCTTGGGTTCATGACCTCATGCATCATCTCGTCGGTATGCAGACTGCCTTTCATCAGCGCCTGACACTCGCCGGATCGACAGAGCGCGACCGCACGCGCAGCAGACTCGCAGCTATTGGCAGCAGCGATCAGACGATAAGGTGAAATATCGATGCCGGCATGATCGGCAATCGCGCGTATTTCTTCAGGGGGACCGACCAGAACCGGATCGATCAGGTGCGCCAGCGCCGCTTCCACTGCGCCAAGCAGGGAGACATCGCTGCACGGATGACAAACCGCGACTGAAACCGGTTCCAGCAAACGTCCGGAATCGATCAGTCTTTGAAGTAACTGAGGAGTTTCGTTCATCGTTAAATCCCATGGCAAGTGGGGGGTTACCCCCGGAATATATCGAATGGCTCGATTTTGAGAACCTTTCGCACGCCGAAATAACTGGAAATTCCTGCTATCAGCACAACCATGCCAAAGGCCATCCCCAGGTTCCAGAACGTGAGCATCGACGCATAGTTTGGCAGCCTGTAGCGGGCCAAGGTAATCATCAGCGTCACCAGTCCGATCCCCAACCCATACCCGGTCAGTGCGGTAAAGCTCGCCATGAACAGAATCATGTAGACCAGCTCGCGTCCTTTGGCGCCGATCGCCTTTAGCGCACCGAATTTATCGATATTTTCCAGAATGAAAGTGTAAAATGTCTGGCCGGAGATCGATAGTCCAACGACAAAACTGATGATCGTCATAATCAGGATGTTGGTGCCGATCCCGGTTTGGTAAATGTAAAAATCGGAGATGCGTTGGTTGAATTCATCTTTGGTATAAGCCACATAACCGAGCTTGGCGACTTGTTGCTTGATGCCGGCGATGGCATCGTCGCTCTTCGCTTGCGCCAGCACATAGGAAATCGTAAACCGCGTAGTTGGAATGTATTCGATCGCTCGGTGATATGTTGTATATAGCGTCGGTATGCCATTCAGGCCGTTTGCAGCCACCTTGGCGATACCCACGATCTGACCCCGAAAGTCATTAAGTTCGAACGTAGTGCCGATCTTCGGGTTTTCCAGCTTCGAGAATTCAGCGTCGTTGACCACCACGAACGAGTTTTCGGCATAGATATCCTCGATGTTTCCCTGTTCCAGCTGAGGACGGCCAAACAGACTGGTGTCGTCCAGACCGATGACATTAACGGATTGATAGACGCCGTCATTGAGTCTCAGTTGCGCACTACCGGTGAACAACGGCACTGCATACTTGACTCCGTCCATGCTGCGCACCGCGTCCAGCAGATAATCGGGCATAGGGATAGAGGCCGTCGGCGTATTGACTGCCGGGTCCATGATCCATATCGTGGCGCCGATATTGGTGACGGTCGAATAAGCGCGGTGCAGAATCCCGGCGAACAGCGCGGTCATCTGCAACATCAGGAACACCGCGAAGGTAATCCCCATCAATAACGCAGAGAATTTGGTTTTGTCGTTGACCAGCAGCTTGAAGCCGATGCGCAGGATACCGATGTTTTTCATGGCGCCTTCCCTTCGGCAGTCTGAATTTTTCCATTCCACCAGCCGCCGCCCAGCGCCACGAACAAGGCAACCGTATCCTGGTGACGTTGCGCGACGGCTTGTAAATAGGCAATCGTGGCCTGATGATATTGCACGTCGACAGCCAGAACATCCAGATAGGCGGCCATCCCCGCACGATAATTGGCCTGCAGCAAATGCAACGCCTGTTCGGCCGCATGCTGCGCTTCAGCCTGCGCCTGCACTGCCTCGGCGTCATGTTCCAGCGCTTTCAGGGAATCGGCAACCTGGGCGAATGCAGCCAGCACTGTTTGCCGGTAGCTTGCCTGCGACGCCTGATAGGCGTCAATTGCCGCCTGGCGTCCATACCATAAGCTGCCGCCGCGAAATAGCGGGATCGAGACCGAGGGGCCGATACTCCAGAATCGGCCGTTTTCCGACGACAGATTGCCCAGGCTGGTGCCGGCTGTGCCGTAAGTGCCGGTCAAGCTGAAACTGGGGTACATCGCAGCGGTGGCAACGCCGACATTGGCACTGGCTGCATGCAGTTGCGCCTCGGCTTGCAGAATGTCGGGGCGCTGACGCACCAGATCGGACGGCAGGCTTAGCGGCAAATCGGTCGGCAGCGCCAGTTTGCTTAACGCGATATCGGGCAGGCTGGCTTTGCCCGGCGCTACCCCTTCCAGCGTTGCCAACAAATGCCCGGCCTGATCGATCTTCTGCTTGAGCGGGGCCAGCGCGGCCTGATTGGCGGCAATCTGGCTGCGCATGCTCAACACGCTCGCATAGGCTGACGTGCCGGCATCGACTTGCGCCTGGGTCGCCGCGAGTTGCTCGTTCTCCATCGCTATCAATTGCTCGGTGGCGCGAATCTGGGCTGCATAGGCAGCACGCGCAATGGCGGTGTCGACCACATTGGCGGACAACGCCAGGTAGGCAGCGAGGTTGGCGTTACGCTGGTAATCGGTCTGGGCGCGCAATCCCTCCACCATGCGGCGCTCGCCGCCGAACACGTCGAACGTGTAACCGATGCTGCCGCTCAGGGTAACCACATTGAAGATTGTGCCGGGAGTCTGCAAACCATTCACCAACGGCGCAACACGCTCGCGGCTGCCGGCAAGACCGGCATCGATTTGCGGGAAGAACACGCCATACCCGGCGCGCAGACCGTTCTGGCTCTGACGCAAGGTCGCCTCGGATGCTTCGAGCGTCGGATTGTTCGCAATGGCTTGCTGAACCATGGCATCCAGTTGGTCCGATTTGAACAGTTTCCACCAGTCGGCAGCAACAGCGACATCCGACTTGAAGCGCTGCGCCTGGCCCTCCGCAGTGAGCGTTGCCGTTGCTTGCGGCGCGCTGGTATAGCGGTCCTCGGCAGGCGGCGCGGGGCGAACGAAATCGGGGCCGACTGCGCACGCGCTCAACATCCATGCCGCAACGATCGCCAGCCATGCGCCACGCCGGGCCGGTGTCTGAAAGAGCGGTGACATGAGCGGCAACATTATTTTTGTCCTATGTAGACGTCCACCTGTTGGCCCGGATAAACCATGGAGAGGTCTTTTTTCGGGAACCGAAAAATAACCGGCAAAACCCGCAAATCGACTTTTTCCTGACGCTGATTGGAGAGCTCGATCTTGGGCGAGACATAGGGCTGTACCCGGACGAACTCCAGCGGCACTTTGATATCGGTGCCGCGTATCGACATCTCCGCGCGAATATGCGCCGGCGCCGGCAAGCGCGAAACCAGTATTTCGTCGACAAAGCAGCGTACCGCCAGATTATTCTGGGGCGTGCTCATCACGATCAGCGGATCGTTGCTCTGCGTGTAGGTGACGTAGGCGCCTTGCGGCGACACATAGCTGCCGGGCGCCGCATTGACGGTCAATACGATGCCGTCTGTCTGCGCTTTAACCGTATACTTCGCCAGCAGTGCATTAGCCGACTGGTAAGCCTGTTTGAGCGCCTCACCTTGCTTCTGCTGATTACCGATGTCGTACACCCAGGCGCCGGCCTTGGTCAATTCATATTGCTTGACTGCTACTTCCAGCCCGGTTACCGCTTGAGCGACCGCGTCTTTCGCGGTATCCACCACGTCTTTGCTGATCGATCTCTTATCGAGTTCATAGGACTCGCGCCGTTTTTCATACTGGTCGCGGGCAGCCTTCAGGTTCGCTTCGGCTTGATCTACTTGCGCTTTATTAACCGCCAGGGTTTCCTTTCTCGGCTGCGCCTTGAGTTCCTGCAAGGCTACCAGTGCCGCCTCCGATTGCAGGCGCAACTGCTCGGTAGTGGCC
>JBIODP010000221.1:0-4565 GCA_044445195.1 Burkholderiales bacterium
GGCTACCTGCAGGAATTTTTCATGCCTGGCGAGCGGGTTGCCGGCGCCGTCCGGCACGCAGTCTTCAGGCAGCACCACCGGCAAGTCTTTTTCCGGAACCGGCACCGCGCCGCATGACAGGCAATGAATGATCGGGATCGGCGTGCCCCAGTAGCGCTGGCGCGAGATGCCCCAGTCGCGCAGGCGGTAAGTGATTTTCTTTTCGCCCAGATTCAAGGCGGCGAGGTCGGCGGCAATCGCATCGACCGCAGCCTGATAACCCAGGCCATCGTATTTTCCGGATTCGATGCAGACGCCGTTTTCCTTATCGGCATACCATTCCTGCCAACTTTCCGTCGAATACGGTTTGCCATCGACTGACACTACTTGTTCGATCGGCAGCAGATATTTTTTGGCAAAGGCAAAATCGCGTTCGTCATGCGCGGGCACGCCCATCACTGCGCCGTCGCCGTAAGTGATCAATACATAATTGCCGACCCAGACTTCGATCTGCGCGCCGGTGAGCGGATGGGAGACAAACAAACCGGTCGGCATGCCCTTTTTTTCCATCGTCGCCATGTCGGCTTCGATCACGCTGCCCAGTTTGCATTCGGCGATGAAGTCCGCCAATGCAGGATTGGTTTTGGCTGCAAACGCTGCCAGCGCATGTTCCGGTGCGACCGCGCAAAAAGTCACGCCCATGATGGTGTCGGCACGGGTCGTGAAGACCCATAATTTGCCGTCGTTGATCGGCTTGCCGTCATCGCGGATGTCATGCGGGAACGCAAAACGCACGCCGGTCGATTTGCCGATCCAATTGGACTGCATCAAGCGCACACGCTCCGGCCAGCCGGGCAATTTGTGGTCGACGTGGTCGAGCAATTCTTCTGCATAGGCGGTAATTTTCGCGTAATACATCGGAATTTCGCGTTTTTCGATCAGCGCGCCGGAACGCCAGCCGCGACCGTCGATGACTTGCTCGTTGGCCAGCACGGTCTGGTCGATCGGGTCCCAGTTGACGGCGCCGGTTTTCTGGTAAATGATGCCTTTTTCAAGCATTTTGAGGAACATCCACTGGTTCCACCGGTAATACTCGGGGGTGCAGGCCGTCATTTCGCGCGACCAGTCGATGGCCAGGCCCATGGCCCGCATTTGCTCTTTCATGTGGGCAATATTGGAATAAGTCCACTGGGCCGGCGGCACTCCGTTGGCCATCGCGGCATTTTCGGCAGGCATGCCGAATGCGTCCCACCCCATCGGCATCAGCACGTTATAGCCGTTCATCCGCAGGTAGCGGTACATCACGTCATTGATGGTGTAGTTGCGCACATGGCCCATGTGCAGCTTGCCGGACGGGTAGGGCAGCATGGAGCAGGCATAGAATTTCTTCTTGTCCTTGCCGTTCTTGTCCTTTGCGTATTCGACGGTCTTGTAGGCGTCGATTTTTTGCCAATGGTCTTGCGCCGATTTTTCGACATCGGCCGGGTTGTATTTATCGTGCATGACGGGGGCGGTCCAAAGTGAATGCAGTTGAACCGGACATTATAACTGGGTATAACCCCAGAGCTAGCCGTCGATTGACGAGCCTGGCGACAAATTCTATATAATTGGGAATTTTCATGTCCCAATGCGGACCAGCGGCGCATCAAGCCTCGGCTTGTCATGCGCACATAGCCGAAAAACCAATTAGAGCACATATGGCCAGAATTCATGTTTACGATTCCACTTTGCGCGACGGCGCGCAGGCTCAGGGCATTTCCTATTCGGTGGAAGACAAAATAAAAATTGTGGAGCGGCTTGACGAACTGGGTGTCAGTTACATCGAAGCCGGGAACCCCGGTTCCAATCCGAAGGATCTGGAGTTTTTCAAGCGCGTCGGCGCGCTCAGGCTCAAGCATGCCAGGATCATCGCCTTTGGCAGCACCCGCAAGGTTGGGATCGCTGCGGCGGAAGACAGTAACGTCCAATCGTTGATCCAGGCCGGCACGCAGGCGATCGCCATTTTCGGCAAGAGCTGGGATTACCAGGTCACTGAAATCCTGCGCACCACGCTCGATGAAAATCTGCTCATGATCGGCGACACTATCCGCACGCTCAAGCAACTGGGCAAGGAGGTCGTATTCGACGCCGAACACTTTTTTGACGGCTATAAAGCCAATCCGGCGTATGCGCTCCAGACTTTGGCGGCGGCCAGCGAAGCCGGCGCCGATAGCTTGTGCCTGTGCGATACCAACGGCGGCAGCTTCCCGAGTGAAATTTTCGCCATCGTCAAAGAGGTGGCGGACCGTTTCAAGGTCGCCGTCGGCATTCATTGCCACAATGACGGTGAAATGGCGGTGGCCAATTCGGTGATGGCGGTTCAAGCGGGCGCCACCCAGGTGCAGGGCACGATCAATGGCATAGGCGAGCGCTGCGGCAACGCCAATCTGTGTTCGATCCTCCCCAACTTGCAGATCAAGCTCGGTTTCGACTGCATTCCTGCGCATTGCATGGCACACCTGACTTCTTTGGCGCGCTTCGTCAGCGAGATTACCAACAACTTGCACAATGAAAAAGCTCCCTATGTCGGCAACGACGCTTTTTCCCATAAAGGCGGCATGCATATCGACGCCGTGACCAAGAGCCCGATCTCTTACGAGCATATCGACCCGGCGCTGGTCGGCAATAACCGGCGGCTGCTGATGTCGGAGGTCGCCGGCCGCAGCACCTTGCTGGCGAAAATCAACGCTATCGATCCGACGCTCAGCAAGGATTCGCCGGAGACGCAAAAGATCGTCGACCGTCTCAAGGAACTGGAACACGAAGGCTACCAATTCGAAAGCGCGGAAAGCTCGTTTGAACTGGTGGTGCGCAAGCTGTTGGGCAAGTATCGCCCGTTCTTCGAACTCAAGGAGTTCAAAGTGATCGTCAACGAGCCTTCCGTTAACGGGATTAATTCCTCGGCCATGATCAAGATCATGGTCGGCGATCAGGAAGAACTCACCGCAGCCGAGGGCGACGGCCCGGTCAATGCGCTCGACAAGGCGGTGCGCAAGGCGCTGGAGCGTTTCTATCCGGCCATCAAGACGATCAAGCTAACCAATTACGTTGTGCGCGTGCTCGATTCGGACAAGGCTTCCGCCGCCAAGGTTCGCGTGCTGATCGAGTCGACCGATCACGAAAAATCCTGGACCACGGTCGGCGTTTCCACCGACGTCATCGATGCATCCTGGCGGGCGCTGGTCGATTCCATCGAGTACAAGCTGGTGTGTGATCTGGAGACGGACACGAAGCGGGAATCCTACGGAAAAGCTTGATCCGGCTTCAGCAGCACCAGTTTCAATTGTTCATGCTCCACAGGTCTCAGCGTCACTTGCTGAAACGTGATGACGCCGTAGCGCGGATGATTGAACCCGCGCTGCCCGCCCTGCCGCTCCAGCACGTCGTGTTGTTTCCAGAAGTTGGAAAATTCCGGGCTGGCTTGCGTTAATTCTTCGACCAGACGTTGCACCACAGGCTCTTCGAGGCGGGAGCGGCAATCGGCGCGAAATTCGGCGGCAATGCGGCGTGCCCGAATATCCCAATCGACCAGGAATTTCCGGGTTTCCGGCCGCAAAAAGACAAAACGCAGCAAATTGGGTGGCGGCGCAAGCGCCGCCGGCGCTTGATCCAGCCATCCGGCAAACAACGCGGCGGCCGGCCGATTCCAGGCCAGCATATCCCAGGTGCGGCCCATGATGTAGGCCGGCACGGCGATATCGTCAAGCAAGCCGCTGAGCACCGCTGGCGCGGCGTCGTCATCCGGTTCGGCGCCTTGCGGATCGCGCCGTCCGGCCATTTCAAACAGATAGGCGCGCTCCGAGCGGGAGAAACGCAGGGTTTGCGCCAAACGGTCGAGCACGTCGGCCGATACGTTGACTTCGCGCCCCTGCTCGATCCAGGTGTACCAGGTCGGGCTGATGCCCGCGATCTGCGCCACTTCTTCGCGCCGCACGCGGGGGGTGCGGCGCCGGCCATATGAAGCGATGCCGAAGGTTTCCGGCGCGGTGCGCAGCCGTATCGCTTGCAGAAATTCGCCTAATTCCTTGCGTCTTGTGTCCATTTCTTCGTTTTAAGTGTTATTCTGGGTACTAGTATAACTACTAGTCTTGTTCCGGTATAGAAGTATTTGTATGATGCGACTTAACGCGGTGCAAGGCGCAAGGGAAATGGGTTCCAGGCGTTGGCCCGGTGTTCGGCATCAATCGACAAGAAGGAGTCATCATGGCTGGCAAAACGCTTTACGACAAATTATGGGAATCGCATCTGGTCCGCGAGGAGAGTGATGGCACCTGCCTGATTTACATCGACCGCCATCTGGTGCATGAAGTCACCAGTCCGCAAGCGTTTGAAGGCATGCGGCTGGCCGGCCGCACGCCGTGGCGCAGCAGCTCCATCGTGGCAACCGCCGACCACAATACGCCGACCAAGGATTGGAGCAAGGGGATTGTGGAACCGGTCGCGCGCCTGCAGGTGGAAACGCTGGACGCCAACATCAAGCAATTTGGCGCCCAGGTGTACTTCCCGTTCAAGCATGTGAATCAGGGCATCATCCATGTCATCGGCCC
>JBIODP010000222.1:0-4545 GCA_044445195.1 Burkholderiales bacterium
ATGCACCAGTGATACCAAACTTGCCGCAGGCCATTTATATTTCCAGAGTATGTCCTTTACTTTAGAAATATTACGGAATTCCGGTCGACTCTTTTTTACGTCGTCAGACATAAGCACTCTCCCCAAACTGAATGATCCATTACATTGAACTGCTGTTTCGCCGATTCCGCGCGACATACTACTAATGTTAAATTACGCGTTGGCGTGCGCTGTATCCGCTCGGCAAGTCTTAGCTTAATTCCTTAGCTTAATTCGTTCCGGTAGTAATGCCTGTCGGTGACATAGAGCCCCCGACGCACTTCAACCGGCTTGTCCCCATAAGTAAAAGAGACGCGCTCGACACTCAACAGCGGCGTATTAACCGCAACGACCAATAAATCCGCCACTTCTTCATTGGCGCTTATTGCCCGCAGCTTCTCCTGGGCGCGAATCATGTGCGCGCCGAATTCTGTCTCAAATAATCCGTACATCGGGCCTTTGTATTCAATCAGCCGTTCCGCCGTCAACCCTTTGAATATCAGGCCTGGCAGCCATAATTCCTCCAAAATGGTCGGCGCGCCATCGAAAGCTTGAACGCGCTTGATATAGATCACCGAATCCCCGGATTTAATATCCAGCAGACGTGCGATGTCGGCCGGCGCGCGCAAGCGTTTGACATCGATGACCTTATTATCTGGATTGTGGGCCTCGCCAACATCCGGCATCAGGCGCAGAAAGCGAAAATGCGCGCGCTCTTCGTGGTGCGTGGCGACGAAAGTGCCTTTGCCTTGCCGCCGCACCACCAGGTTTTCAGCGGCAAGCTCGTCAATCGCCTTGCGCACCGTGCCCTGGCTGACCTTGAAGCGAACCGCCAGCTCGACTTCGCTTGGAATCAATTCGCCCGGTTTCCATTCGCCCGACTGCAGGCTTTGCGTAATCAACGCTTTGATTTGCTGATACAACGGGCTGAAAGTAGGAGAATTCCCGGGAGCGCCCCCGCCCACGCCGGTTGCAGGCGCGTCTTGGTTGATCACATGATATGGAACAGAACTCATAAGATGCAATTTCACCACAAAATACCCCCCGCCGTCCAGTAAAAAGTTATCGATGATATGTCTTATATAAGATATAAGATACCTGTTGACAGGGCCGTGAGCCAAGCCTACACTCGCGGGGAATATTTGTAGAGCCAAAATAAACCTGCGGTAATTCTTTGTATTCAACCGGGGATTTTGGCTGACGCGGCAGATTTGCAACGCCATCATGGCTTATCGAATATTTTGCGCGGTATTTGCGCGGTATACTACCCTCTGCTTCGGCATTGATTTTATTACTTCTTTGGAGATTCATCATGGCTAAAGCCCCCATGCGTGTCACCGTCACCGGCGCCGCCGGTCAGATCGGTTATTCACTGCTGTTTCGCATCGCCAACGGCGACATGCTAGGCAAGGACCAACCGGTCATTCTGCAATTGCTTGAAATTCCCGACGAAAAAGCACAAAAGGCGCTCAAGGGCGTCATGATGGAAATCGACGACTGCGCATTTCCATTGCTGGCCGGCATGACGGCGCACAGCGACCCAATGACGGCATTCAAGGATGTCGATGTCGCCCTGCTGGTCGGCGCCCGTCCGCGCGGCCCCGGCATGGAACGCAAGGACTTGCTGGAAGCCAATGCCCAAATTTTCACGGTGCAAGGCAAGGCGCTGGACGCCGTTGCATCGCGCAACGTCAAGGTGTTGGTGGTTGGCAACCCGGCCAATACCAATGCCTATATCGCGATGAAATCGGCGCCGAATCTGCCTGCCAAAAATTTCACCGCCATGTTGCGTCTGGACCACAACCGCGCGCTGTCGCAAATTGCCGGCAAAACCGGCAAGCCGGTCGCATCGATTGAAAAATTGTTTGTCTGGGGCAATCACTCGCCGACCATGTATGCCGATTACCGCTACGCCACCATCGACGGCCAATCGGTCAAGGCCATGATCAACGACGACGCCTGGAACAAAGACACATTCTTGCCGACTGTCGGCAAACGCGGCGCTGCCATTATTGAAGCGCGCGGCCTGTCTTCCGCCGCCTCGGCCGCCAATGCCGCCATCGACCATGTACATGACTGGCTGCTCGGCACCAACGGCAAATGGACCACCATGGGCATCGCGTCAACCGGTTCCTACGGCATTCCGGAAGGCACGATATTCGGGTTCCCCGTCACCACCGAAAACGGCGAATACAAAATTGTCGAAGGTATTGAAATCGATGCATTCTCACAAGAACGCATCAACCTTACGCTGAAAGAACTGCTTGAAGAACGCGACGGCGTGAAACACCTCGTCGGATAATTTCGGCCTGCCGGTTATAAGTTAGTGCAAGCAGTGTGGCGCTTTGCGTTACACTGCTTGTAGCTTGTATTATTCCCGGTTCCGATTGACTGTCTTTTTTCCTTTCGCCTGCTGCACATGCATCCCTCCGAAGTCTTATTTCAAGGCAAACACACACCGGTTTCGATTCCGGTATGCGACCATTACGCCGGCTCCGAGAAGCTGATGCGCAAATCGCTCGTTTTGCAACAAGAACTTGGCCCCATTTTTGACATCACCCTCGACTGCGAAGACGGCGCCAGCGCAGGCAACGAAGAAAATCACGCGCAATTGGTCGCCGCGCTGATCGCCGGCGAGCAAAACCGGTTTGAACGCGTCGGCGCGCGCGTGCATGATGTGACCAGCATTTTTTTCGAGCAGGACGTCAAGCTGATTTGTGAAACGGCAGCACAGCGCCTTGCCTACCTGGTTGTGCCCAAAGCGGAAAACGCAGCCGAAGTGGTTGCCGCCATCGACCTCATCGAGCGGTATGCGCAGAAAAGCGGCCGCAGCAAGTTGCCGATCCACGTGCTGATTGAAACGCACGGCGCATTGGAGCAGGTGCATGAAATCGCCGCCCTGCCCCAGGTCGAATGCCTGTCTTTCGGCATCATGGATTTCGTCGCCGCGCATTTCGGGGCGATCCCTGCCAGCGCGATGCGCACTCCGGGCCAATTTACCCATCCGTTAGTGGTGCGGGCCAAACTTGAAATCTCCGCCGCCTGCCACGCGCACGGCAAAGTGCCCTCGCACAATGTCACTACCGAAATCAAGGATACCGCAGTAGTCGCCAACGACACCAATCGCGCCAGCGCAGAATTTGGCTATACCCGGATGTGGAGCATTCATCCCGATCAAATCAAGCCTATCGTCAAATCCATGGCGCCGCGCGTATCGGAAGTCCATGAAGCAGCGCAAATTCTCATTGAAGCGCAGAATATGGATTGGGGGCCGATAAAATACAATGGCAGACTGCATGACCGCGCCAGTTATCGATACTACTGGACGATCATACAGCGCGCCAAAGCGAGCGGCCTGCCCTTGCCTGAAAGCGCCGCTGTCCTATTATGAATCGACAGCAAACCGGTCCCAACCCATGCGGGCGCAGTTGCAGCCCAAAGGAGAGCAGTCAATGAAACGCATCCACGCGAAACTCAACCACATGAATTTCAGCCACGCTTTATCCGTATTACTCCTGGCCGGCACGGCAATCGGCATGTCAGCCCCAGCCCGGTCGGAAGCACCGTCATCGGCAACCGCTGACAACCCTGCCCCCCTGAACACCATCAATAAAAATGCCGCCAAAAAGACCAAGAGCGCTGTCGCAGCCATAGCCGAAGACGAAGTGAATGAACCCGATGTTGCCGGCACGACCGTGACGGAATACAAATGCGAATTGGGCAATAAACTGACCGTCTTTCAAAACAACGACGACAATCGGCACATTGCCTTGAAATGGGGCAAACGCTTGCACCGGATGGCGCGTGTAGACACCACCACCGGCGCCGACCGCTTCGAGAACCATCACTACGGCCTGGTCTGGATCGGCATTCCGGCCAAGGGCATGTTGCTCGATTCCAAGAATGGCCACCAGCTTGCCAACGAATGCAAAAACCCTGCACAGTTGGCGTTAAAAACTGCTGAAGCGGCCAAGGCAACGGTTGCATTGGCTGCACCCGGCTTAAAGTAATTAAATTTACACACCGCTTTTACACACCATTAACCATAACCACTAACCACACCACTTGCATCTAAGGAGAGGCCATGTCTCGAAAAACGTTGAACACGCTGAAGGAATTCAAGATCACCAGTTCCAAAAAAGGCGCGTTCCACTCGCTGCCCGCGCTGGGAAAAAAACTCGGTATCGATATTTCGCGCTTGCCGGTATCGATCCGCATCGTGCTGGAATCGGTGATGCGCAATTGCGATGGCAAAAAGGTTACCGAAGAGCATGTCAAGCAGCTCGCCAACTGGTCGCCTACCGCAGCGCGCACCGATGAAATTCCGTTTGTCGTGGCACGGGTGATTTTGCAAGACTTCACCGGCGTTCCGCTGCTGGCAGACTTGGCCGCGATGCGCGGCGTAGCCGATAGAATGGGTAAAAACCCCAAAAATATCGAACCGCTGGTGCCGGTTGACCTGGTAGTCGACCATTCCGTGCAAATCGATCATTTCCGCGAGAAAAAAGCGCTTGACCTGAACATGAA